>CAMYNO010000027.1 GCA_947259815.1 uncultured Parvularculaceae bacterium | reverse complement strand
CTTCGAACATGGCGTAACCCGGCGTCGCCTCAAACGCATCGCGCATGCGCAAGCGCAGATCGTCCTGATTGTTGGTAAAAGCATTCATGCTCATTTCAAGGTAGGACGGAACAAATCGCTGCAAGCTGTCGCCGTAAAACTGAATGAGCTGACGTAGAAACTGGATGGGCAACAGATTTTGCCCCTTGCTTTCTTCTTCGAAGATAATCTGTGTCAGGACGGAATGGGTAATGTCATCTCCCGACTTTGCGTCATAGACGACAAAGTCCTCCCCGTTCTTGACCATGTCCGCGAGGAAATCGAGCGTGACGTAAGAGCTTGTCGAGGTGTTGTAGAGACGGCGATTTGCGTATTTTTTGATCACCACAGCGTCGCCCGCGCCGTTGGTCCGCGCCTTGCCGCCGCTGCTGGTTTCAGAATCGTTCATTATTCTCATTCTCCCATATTCCCGCTCCTGATCAGGAGCCCCGCACCTGAGCCGCTCGCCCCCTAGCGCCCGCCCGCAGTTTTGCGCCGCGTTTCTATTGTGCGTATGCTAATGCTGCTATAGCACAAAAATACGGTTTGCATACGCACCTCTTAAGAGATCATAGAAAAAGCAAAGACTTACAGGGCTTTGACATGCGCGCGCCGGATATCGTGCAGCGCAAAATAACGCCTTTTCCAATTGAAGCGACACAAACGGGAGCAAAAAATGACAAAAGCAGTGATCGTGGCGGCGACGCGTACAGGCGTTGCATCTTTCGGCGGCTCGCTTGCGAGCGTTCCGGCGGCGAAACTGGGTGAGACTGTTCTGGCGGCGGCGCTTGAACAGGCCGGCGTCAAGGGCGGCGATGTTGAAGAAGTGATTATGGGCCACGTTCTTCAGGCGGCCCAGGGTCAGAACACGGCCCGGCAAGCGAGCATCGGCGCCGGTATTCCCGTCGAGCGCCCCGCAAGCACGATCAATCAGGTTTGCGGCTCGGGCCTTCGCGCTGTCGCCATGGCGGCGCAATCGATATCGCTGGGCGAGGCGGACATTGTCGCCGCCGGCGGGCATGAAAATATGTCGTTGGCGCCTCATGCGGGCAATCTGCGCAATGGAGTTAAAATGGGCCCCGCGAGCTTTGCCGACACCATGATCGTCGACGGTCTCTGGGACGCGTTCAATGATTTCCATATGGGGCAAACCGCTGAAAATCTTGCGGAAAAATACCAGATCACGCGTGAGGAACAGGACGCCTTCGCTGTCGCCAGTCAGAACAAGGCGGAAGCGGCAAAAAAAGCCGGCAAGTTCAAGGACGAGATTACGCCGGTCGTCATCAAGACCCGCAAGGGCGAGACCGTTTTTGATCACGACGAATATATTCGCGAAGGCGCGACGATCGACGCTGTATCGGGATTGAAGCCCGCTTTCAAACGCGACGGCGGTTCCGTGACGGCGGCCAATGCGTCGGGCCTCAATGACGGCGCGGCGGCGCTTATCGTGATGTCCGAAAGCGAAGCCGCCAAACGCGGGCTTGAACCTTTGGCGCGGATCGCGTCATGGGCCCATTGCGGGGTTGATCCCTCGATCATGGGCATCGGCCCGGCCCCGGCTTCACGCAAGGCCCTTGAAAAAGCCGGCTGGTCGCTTGACGATGTCGATCTAATCGAAGCGAATGAGGCGTTCGCGGCGCAGGCGCTTTCGGTGGGTAAGGAGCTTGGATGGGACTCTGAAAAGGTCAACGTCAATGGCGGCGCCATTGCGATCGGCCATCCTATCGGCGCTTCAGGAGCGCGTATTCTCGTCACGCTCCTGCATGAGTTGAAACGCGCCGGTAAGTCCAAAGGCCTGGCGACGTTGTGTATTGGCGGGGGCATGGGTATCGCCATGTGTGTCGAGCGTTAGTTGCTTTGGTGTGGGTACGGATAAAACTCAGATCCGCGTTGATGCGGGCAATCAGGGAGAATGACTGTGGCAAGAAATGCGATCGTGACAGGCGGCACGAGAGGGATCGGCGCCGCCATCGCAAAATGTCTCAAGGAACAGGGATGCTCGGTCGCCGCGACCTATGCCGGCAATGACGCGGCGGCGGCGGCGTTCACGGGCGAAACCGGCATCAAGGCCTATAAATGGGATGTCGGCGATTACGACGCCTGCAAGGCTGGCGTTGCGGAAATCGAGGCCGCGCAGGGGCCGACCGACATTCTTGTGAATAACGCCGGCATCACCCGTGACGGCATGTTTCACAAGATCGGACCGAAAGAGTGGTCGGAGGTCATCCGCGCCGATCTCGATTCGGTGTTCAACATGACCCACAATGTTTTCCCCGGCATGCGCGAACGGGGCTTCGGCCGGGTCGTCAATATTTCCTCCATCAACGGCCAGAAAGGGCAGATGGGCCAGACCAACTATTCCGCGGCGAAAGCCGGCATGATCGGGTTCACCCGTGCGCTGGCGCAGGAAGGCGCTTTCAAGGGCGTTACGGTCAATGCGGTCGCGCCGGGATACATCGCCACCGATATGGTCGCGGCGATGCCGGAGGAGGCTCTGAAAAAAATCACGGCGCAAATTCCGGTCGGCCGTCTCGGTGAAGTTAGTGAGATCGGCGAATGCGTGGCGTTTCTGGCTGGCGAAAACGCCGGCTTTATCACCGGCGCCGTCCTCACGGCCAATGGCGGGCAGTATATCGCGTCTTGAGGTCTGCGAATTTTCACGATTTCTTGGGCCTTTGCCGCAGAAAATAGGCGGCAAGGCCCTTTTTTTACCAAAATAACGATCTACACCTGAACCGTTATGAAACCGGGAAATCTATTGAAAGCCTGTTTCTGTGCGCTGTTCGCCGGCTTGGCGATGGCGTCGGCGGAGGCGCTGGCGCAAAATTATACGCTGGCGCAGCAGCGCGAGGCTAATCCGTTTTCCGCGCTTGTGGGCGAGCGTCGCGAGCGGCGCGCCGACCGGCCCCGCGGTGAGGTGGAGCGTTATGTGCTCGCCGCTGACAATCGCGCTTTCCTGATCGAGTCGCGTTCGCGCACCGCGCGGGTCAAGTTCCTGTGCGGACCGGAAGATCCGCGTCTGGGCTGTTCACTCGACCCCGCCGCGCCGGCGCCGGAGATCTATCTCCTGACCGTCACTCGCGGTCCGAGAGGCGACGTCATTTTCAAGAATGCCGATGGCGTTACATATTTGCGCATAGCCTCTTATGGTGGCGCAACGGTTTATTGGCCAGGCGATCCGGCTGGATCGGCGGCGTCAAAATCTTTCGGCGACGATCATGCGATAGAGCTTGAGGCGGCGGAATTCGAAACCGCCGCGCGCCGCGCGAAATTTGCTACCGCTATTGTGAGCGCGCTGACCGGCTCGCCGATCACCTTTGATTTGGTCGCTCCAGCGCAAGAGGCCGGCGCCAATGCCTCGGTGCTTGCCGATGCAATCGTGCGGACCGCCATCGGCGTCAGCGCGGTTGCTGGCGATGCGACCGGCGCGCGTATCCTTGGCGAGCGCATCAACCGAGTAGCGTTTGAGGCGGGGACAGCGCCCTCGGCCCGTTTTGAGGACAATGCGCTGGTTATTCGCTATGTCCCGGATCGGGGCATTGCCGGCCGCATGTCGTCGCGCGCGGTGGAACGCTTTTTGGAAGAATCTCTCTGAGAGGCGGCGTTGAGCCTCAAATCCGCCCAAAACAGGCGCTATGGGGTGCGGATGATTTTGCGAATGCCCATTCTGGCTGGCGTTATGGCGGTCGCCCTGCTGATGGCGGGTGAGGCCGGGGCGCAGTCGTTGAAGGATGCGCGCGCCCGCGAATCGCATATGGCGGCGCTGGGCGAGCAGGTGGTCTATACGCGCAAGGTCTGTGACAGCGGCCTGCGCGCTGAAATCGACTGGACAAGCGCCGGCGACTGGCAAATGGGATTGCTGGTGCGGGAGTGCGACAAGGCGCTGGGCGCGTTGGAGGCGGCATGCCGGGCCGGAGAGGCGCGGGCAAAAAGCGTGACCCGATTTATTTGCGCCGGCGACGGCGCCGGCGCCCGCCTTGCGGGTGCGTCACTGCGCTATGGCGCGGCGCGCGGCGCTGACGCCTTTAAGGAAACACAAACGGCGCTTGCGGGTCGTTAGAAGAGTAATCAGCTCGTTAACGCCGCCGCCTGAGCGGCCTGTTCGATTATTCCCACACGGACACCGTCAAAAATATATTGCGTCGACAACGCCATCAGCAGCATGCCGAGAATGCGTGTGATCGCATTCATCCCGGTGCGTCCTAATGCGTCGCCGATACGGCTGGCGAACGCCATCATGAGAATTGCAATCGCCAGCACGAGTGCGGTTGCCGTCAGCGCGGCCGCTTTGTCGAAAACGCCCATACCCGGCCCCATGAGCAACATGATCGTTGCAATGGCGCCGGGGCCTGCGAGCATCGGGATCGCCAGTGGAAAAAACGCGATGGAATCGCGCGACGAGGCCTTGGGGCCCGGCGTTTTCGCCTGGGTTTCGCTGTCGGGATCGAAAAACATGCGAAACCCCATGATGAACAGGATAACGCCCATCGCTGCGCGAAACGCCGCCATCGTCACGCCAAGATGGTGCAGCAAGGCGTTCCCGGCAAAGCCGAAGAACAGCAATATGCCGATTGAATAAAGCGCCGCGAGAAAAGCGATGCGCAGGCGCGTTCTTGGGGCGTCGCCCTTGGTGAGCGAGGCAAAGATCGGCGTCACCAATATCGGATCAATGACGATAAAGAGCGTCGCAAATGCGGTGACGAATGCTGTGAAAATATCAGCGTTCATAGTTTTCTACCCTGAATTTTGCGCGCATCTGACCGATTGCCCGCCTTTTCGCAAGGGCCGCCGCCCTGCGACACGTTCACCGCGCCAAGTGTTGCCGGAATCACAGCGCGCGGCTAGGGTCCGCGACCACAAACAATCCAGTCTGGAGCACCCCATGGCCGAAGTCGCGCCCGCGCTGACCCCTCAAGAGGCGATAATCTATCTGATGGTTATGACCTCCGCGTCCGATGGCGCGATAAATGACGCAGAATTGCGGACCATTGGCCGTGTCGTGCGATCATTTCCGGTCTTTTCCGAAGCGGACGAAACGGAACTGGTCAAAACCGCCGAGGCTTGCGGCGCGTTGATGGCGTCGGAAGGCGGGCTGCACAAGGTGCTTGAGTCGGCCTCGGCATCGCTGCCCCCTCATTTGTGCGAGACGGCCTATTCGGCGGTTGTCGATGTGGTCACGGCGGATGAAAACCTTGATGTCACCGAAATCCGCGTCCTTGAGCTTATCCGCAACGCCCTTAGCGTTCCCGATGATGGTGCGCAGGCTATCGAACGCTCGGCCCGCGCCCGGCATATGACGGTTGACGGAACGGGTTAAGTCTTAACTCAGCAGCAGCCAGCACATCGTCGAAACGATCAATGCGATGATGACGTTGAGCATGACGCCTTCGCGCGCCATGCGGGCGATGGAGATGCGTCCCGTGCCGTAAATGATGGCATTCGGCGCGGTGGCAACCGGCAGCATGAAGGCGCAGGACGCAGATATCACAGCGGGTATCATCAGCATTTCCGGCGCAAGGCCTGTCCCCGCAGCAATGGCGGCGAGAATTGGCATCAACAGATTCGCTGTCGCCGTGTTCGACGTCATTTCGGTCAGGAAAGTCACACTTAAACACAGACCCAGCATCATTACGAAAATCGGCAACCCGGCGAGACCGGCCAGGCTGTCGCCAATGATTTGGTCCAGCCCGCTCGCCCGGAACGCCGTGGCGATGCAGATGCCGCCGGCGAACAATAAAAGCATGCCCCAGGGAATGTCCGTTGCGGTTTCCCAGTCGAGAAGGGCGCCGCCTTTGCCGTTGGGAACCAGAAACATCAAGATGACGGCGAAAACGGCGACGGTTGAATCCCCCGCCAGTTCCACGCCCAGTGCGCCGGCCCAGCCGCCAAAAGGTTCTGTGCGCGTCACCCACAGAGCGATGGCGATGGCGAAGACGACCATGGTGCGCGCTTCATCCTTTCGCCATGGGCCGGGTTCGCGCAGGGCGGGCGCCGTTACCCCTTTCAGGGAACGCGTAAGCCACAGCCATATGACCGGCACGCCGAGGGCGACAATGGGAACGCCGGTCGACATCCAGCGCACGAAAGTAAACTCTTCACCCGTCGCTTTGAGATAGCTCTCCGCGAAGATGAGGTTAGGCGGCGTTCCGATCAATGTCGCCGTGCCGCCCAGCGACGCCGCATAGGCGATGCCAAGCAAAAGCGGCACGCCGAGCTTCTCAGCGCCACCGGTATTATCCGTACGCGAAAGAATGGCGAGCGCCATTGTCGCCAGCATGAGTGTTGTCGCCGTATTCGATATCCACATGGAAAGAATGGCGGCGGCGACCATGAAGCCGAGCACCAGGCGCCGCCCGCCGGCGCCAAAGGCGTCGATCATATAAAGGGCGAGCCGTTCATGCAGTCCGGATTTCGACAAGGCCTTGGACAACATGAATGTCGCCATCAGGAGGACGATGACATAGGAGCCAAGGGCCGACGCCGCTTCGCGCTGGTCGAGCACGCCGGCAAGGGGAAATAGCGCAAAGGGTACGAGCGAGGTTGCCGGGATCGGCAGCGCTTCGGTCATCCACCAGAAAGCGGTGAGCGTGGTGATCGCGATGGTCCATATGATTGGTGTGTCGAGACCATTGATCTGTGCGATCAGGCCAGCGATGGCGGCGGCGGCGAGGCCAAGAAGAATGCGAGTAGGTTTCATAGCCGGCGCATCAGAATGGGGTTGGCCCGCGATGTCCAGATTGACAGCGCGCGATCTGGACGGGGCGAGCGGGCCGGGCTAGGCCGTTTTGCCATGACACAAAGCCATGACCATGTTTATCGCCTCGCGACAGGGGCGGAATGGGCGACGACCCGGAAGACCGGGCTGGCGCCCTTGCGCGATATTGATGAGCGCGACGGTTATATGCATCTTTCAACGCGGGCGCAGGTTCTGGAAACCGCCAATCTGCATTTCGCCGGGGCGGATGATTTAGTCGCCCTTGAAATACCGCTGTCGTCGGTTTCCGGTGAAGTAAAGTTCGAGCTTGCGCCAAAACGCGGCGAAGAATTTCCTCATCTTTATGGTCCGCTGAAGCTGGAAGACATTGCGCGTGCAATTCGTCTCATCGCCAATAGCGATGGCTTTCAGTTCGGGGACGACGCGTGAAGGCGCCCTTGTTCGCGGCGGATATAGCGTCCCGCGCCATCACCGGCCTTGATGCGGAAACGGCGCATCGCATGACAATCCGCATGCTGAAAACCGGGCTTGGGCCGAAGGTCTGTATCCGCGAGCCGCGCCTGGCGATCCGCGTTGCCGGTATCGACTTTCCAAATCCGCTGGGGCTTGCGGCCGGTTTCGACAAGAATGCCGAGGCGCCCGGCGCCATGCTCGATCTTGGTTTCGGTTTTGTCGAGGTTGGCGCGGTTACGCCGCGCCCGCAATTCGGCAATCCAAGGCCGCGGGTTTTTCGCCTGTGGAAAGACGCAGCCGTCATCAACCGTTATGGATTTAACAATGACGGTCTTGACGTAATCGCGCGGCGGCTGAAGCGGCGACGGCGCAAGGGTATTGTCGGCGTCAATCTTGGCGCCAACAAGGACAGCGATGACCGCGTTGCCGATTATGAGCAGGGTGTTCGCGCGCTCGCTGGTCTCGTTGATTTCTATACGGTCAATATCTCGTCGCCGAATACGCCGGGGCTTCGCGCCTTGCAGGACAAGGCCGCACTCAGCGACCTGATGCAGCGTGTGCTCGCTGTGCGCGACGATAGCGCTGTGGGCGTTCCGGTCTTTCTGAAGATTGCGCCGGACCTCGCCGATGCTGACAAGGCGGACATCACGGCGATAGCAAAAGAACTCTCGCTTGACGCGCTGATCGTTTCCAACACGACGATTGAACGCTCTGACGCGCTGCGCAGTGCGCGTTCCGGTGAGGCTGGCGGGCTTTCAGGGAAGCCCCTGTTCGCGCCATCGACGCGGTTGTTGCATGAATTTCATGCTGAACTCGGCGCTGAAATTCCGCTGATCGGTGTTGGCGGCGTTGCCAGCGCGCGCGATGCTTACGAGAAAATACTGGCCGGCGCGTCTCTGGTGCAGCTCTACACCGCCATGGTGTTTGAGGGGCCGGGCCTGCCGTCGCGAATTCTTCGCGCCTTGCCCGCGATGCTTGATGCGGATGGATTTGAAACCATTGCCGATGCTGTCGGCGCTGCGCACCGCTAAGGCTCGGAAAAGCTCGCGCGAAGGCGTGGCAAATATACCAAGAGGGTCAATGCCCGAAGGATGAAAAAGATTGAAAACACGGCCCACAGGCCATGATTTCCAAAAGCTGCGCCCGCCCATAAAGACGCCGGCAAGAAAATTGCGGTCGAAACGATCATGGAGTTGCGCATTTCCTTCGCCCTTGTTGCGCCGATGAAGACGCCGTCAAGTTGAAACCCGGCAACAACGATCAGGGGGCTGATGATAACCCAGGGCATGTATGTTCTGGTGGCCTCGCGCAAGTCGCCTGCAGGCGTTAAAAGCGCGATCAGGGCGTCGCCGGCGAGCCAGTAAAAGAATGTGAATAATAGCGCCGCAATGCCGGCCAGTTCGAAAGTCCGCCTGACGGCGCTGTCGTAACGCTGGCCGCCGCCGCGCCGATCTTTGGCGCCGAGCGCCTGACCGACCAGCGTTTCCGCCGCGATTGCCGTGCCGTCCAAGGCAAGACCGGTAAACAAAAAGAGCTGCAACAGCGTCTGGTTGGCGGCAAGCGCGACATCGCCAAACGCCCCTGATCGCTGAATAAACCAGGCAAAACAAAAGGCGAGCAAAACGGTGCGAATGAAAATGTCGCGGTTGATCGAAATTGTTCTGCGGACCTGTCTGGCTGACCAGAGTTCGTTAAAGCGCCAATGAGACTTTATTCCGCCATTGCGGATAAGAACGATTGCGATGAAAAGCAGGCAGGCGAAGAAACCGAAAATTTCCGCAATGAGCGTGCCGGCGGCGACCCCCGCTGCGCCCCAGTTGAAATGGACGACAAAGATATAATCGAGACCTATGTTTAAAACCGTGATCGCGACGCTGACGATCATAAGATAGTCTGTTCGCTCGCGTGCGGAAAACCATCCGAAGGCTGCATATGAGGCGAGGACGAAGGGCGCCCCCCAGATGCGAATGGCAAAGTAAGTTTGCGCCGATGCAAATGTATCCGGCGATGCCCCCGATCCAACGCGCATGGCCTCGAAAGCAAAATAACCGATGGGAAATTGCAAAATGACAAGCGCGAGGCCAATGCCGGCGCCAATGACGGCGCCCCGAATAAGCGCTGCGCGGGCTTCCACCTCGTCCTCGCTGCCGGCGGCCTGCGCCGTCAGGCCGGCGACGCTCATGCGGATGAAGCCGAAGCTCCAATAGGCGAGTGAGAAGATAACCGAGCCGAGCCCGATTGCGGCGACGTCTAACGGCCGCGACGAATGGGCAAGCGCCCAGACGTCCACAGCGCCCAGCAGCGGCGTCACCGACGAGGCGACGGATGCGGGCCAGGCCAACGCAAAGATCCGCCTGTAGCTAATGGATGTTGACGCCTTCGGCGTGGTTTGATTGGCCATTGTTCTCTCGGAACATCGCTTAACCGCGTCGGCTAGCGCTGTCACGCGCCTTGCGGTTGACGGCGAGCAGGGCGAGACTAACCGGTAAATGACTGACGACTGGAATGAATGGGAAACGCCCCCCGGCGGCACCGGCAATACGTTTGACGGGTCGGCTATCGGCGCGCTTGCGCATCTTTATCGCGGCGAGGTCTATCGTTCGACGATCTGGCGCACGCGGCTCGATACCACGACAAACTGGTCGGTGGTGACGCTCGGGATCGCCCTGTCGATCGCCTATGCGAGCCCCACGGCTTCGGCTCTGCCATTGTTGCTGGTGGGGGTTTTGATTGTCATGTTTCTCATTCTTGAGGCGCGGCGCTATCGCTACTTCAACGTCTGGCGGGCGCGGGCGCGATGGATCGAAACGAAATTCTATGCGCCGATGCTGCTGCGAACGAGTCACCCGGACCCCGGCGAATGGCAAGACGTTCTCGCGCGCGACTATCTGACGCCGCAATATCATATCGGTTTCTGGCGTGCGGCGGGGCGACGCATACGCCGTAACTATATGTGGATTTTTTCATTCCAGGCGCTCGCTTATATTGGAAAGATCGTCATTCATCCGACGCCGCTTTCATCCGTGGGCGAACTTTTTGCGCGTATGGCGCTGGGCCCGGTTCCCGGCGTTCTCGTGTTTTTGTTTGGCGTATTGTTCCACGGCGCCTGGATTACCCTCGCGCTGACAACCAGAGTGAAAGACAAAGCCGCACATGCCGGACGTGATGGCGTTGGCGGTATGGGATAAAATTTTCCCCATGCTGCTGCTGCAAACTTTCATATAGCTGTCACAAGTCTGCAATGCGCCGTTCACATTTGGCGCGCATCCGCTCCACCGGTAAATCTTGGGTGGGGATACCGATGATCAAAAAGTTTCTGCAAACGACTGCGATTGCGGCAGGTGTAATCGTTTCTGCGTCGCCGGCGCTCGCTGGCGTCATTGAAGGGCGCGTCAGTGACGGAACTGGCGCGATTTCGCTCGATGGTGCGCTTGTTCGTATCGTTGAAACCGGCGCCGCCGCGAGGACGAACCGCGCGGGTGAGTATCGTTTTGCAGCCGTGCCGGCGGGTGATTACACGCTTCGGGTAACGTATGTCGGCGCAGAAGAGGCGACCGCGACGGTGAATGTTCCTTCCAGTGATGCGGTTGCCCGGCGGGATTTTTCCCTCGGTGACAATCTTGCGCTCGTCGATAACATTCTCGTCATCGGTCAGCGCGGCGCGCTTAATTCTGCGCTCAGCCAGCAGAAATCTTCCGACCGCGTGATTACGGTTCTCTCCGCCGATGCTATCGGCCAGTTGCCGGACGAAAACGTTGCCGAAGCCGCCCGTCGCGCACCTGGCGTCAATATTCAGAACGATCAGGGCGAAGGCCGGTTCGTTTCGATCCGCGGCGCAAATCCGAATTTTGTCAGTTCCACCATCAACGGCATTCGCCTTCCTTCGCCGGAAGCTGATGCGCGTCAGGTGCCGCTGGACGTTATCGACAGCGATATTCTTTCTTCGGTCACGATCACCAAAACGCTTACTCCTGATGTTGATGGCGATTCCATCGGCGGCAATGTTGAAATTACAACCCTGTCGGGTCTCGATCAAAAAAACCTTCTCTTGAAGCTCAAAGCCGCCGGCATTTACACCAATCAGGTTGACGAATTGAGCCATCGCTATTCCGGCGTCTTCGCCAACAATATTATGGACGGCCGCCTTGGCGTTGCCGGTTCGGTCGCGTGGCAACAACGCAAGTTCGGTTCGGAAAACAAGGAAGTTGACGGGCCGGATTGGGTTCTCGACGAAGCCCTGCCATATCCGGAAGAGCTGGAATTTCGTGATTACCAGATCACGCGTGAGCGTCTTTCGGCCTCGCTGAACCTCGATTTTCAGGCGACCGACAGCCTGCTGCTCTACGCACACGGCATTTACTCTGACTTTTCCGATCAGGAATCCCGCTCTCGGGTTGAAAACAAGTTCGGCGACCCGGATTTTGACAGCGTCAACGGCACGGTTGTGAATGTCGATGCTGCGGCGGATGACCCATTCGAGGTCGATCGCGATATCAAGGATCGCCTGGAAGAGCAGACAATCTGGTCAATCGTTGGCGGCGCCGAGTTCGAAAGCGGCCCCGTCTATTTCGATATCTTCGCGTCTTATTCGTTTGCTGACGAAAAAGAGCCGGAACGTCTGGACACTGCATTCCGCGGGGAATTTGAAGAAGGAATTTTTGGCGTTGATGTGGCGGACCAGATCCTTCCGTCTCTCGCATTTCCGGATGCAGCGGCGGAAGCGGAATATTTCAATCCTGACAATTATGAATTCGACGAACTTGAGCGCACCAATGGCGTTACCGAGGACGAAGAATTCGCGATTGCAGCCAATTTGAAATACGATCTCGATCTCTTCGGGGCGCCAGGCTACTTCAAGACCGGCGGCAAGATTCGCCTGCGCGAAAAATTCTACGATGCTACCATTCAGGTCTATGACGGTTTCGACGGCGACGATCTTCTCCTGACCGATTTCATGAGCGACGTTGAGTATGATCTTGACCGCATCAATCCGGTTCCCAATACCGCCCTCGTGCGCGATTTCTTCTTCGCCAATGAGTCTCTTTTTGAGCTGAATGACTTCGATACGGCGGTTGCCTCCAATGAAGCCAACTATACGGCGCAAGAGGATGTCTTTGCCGGCTACGCCATGTTCCAGCGCCAGTTCAGCGATATGGTGTCGGTGATTGCTGGCGTGCGTGTTGAGCATACGGAGTATGACGCGGTTGGCCAGACGCTTCTGGTGCAAGAGTTCGAAGACGATTTCGACGGCGATGTGACCGGAACCGATCCGTTCACGCTGATCCCGGTGCAGGAAGCGCCCGGCGCGCTTCTGGTTGACGATCTTGAGTTTGAATATGACAGCGGCGACGACGAGACCGTGTTGGAATATGCCGCAGTTTATTTGAACCCGGAAACATTTTCTAATTCCTATACGGATGTCCTGCCCAGCGCTGCGCTGCGCTTCGATTTCACTGACGAAATCGTTGGCCGTCTCGGTTATTACAAATCTATCGTCCGTCCGAATATCGAAGCGGCCGCGCCGCGCACGATCGTCGAACAGGGCGAGGACGGGCTGGTCGCCGAGACCGGCAATCCGAATCTCGACCGCCAGAAAGCACACAACCTCGATGCGTCGCTCGAATATTATCCGGATAACAAGGCGGTTTATTCTGTTGGCGTTTTCTACAAGGACATCAGCGACTTCATCGCCGTGCGCCAGTATGAAGACTTCGAGTTCAACGGCGTCACCTATGATGAACTCGATATTTTTGAGAACCTCTCCGACGGGTCGCTCTTCGGTTTTGAACTGAACATGCAACAGCCCCTCGACATGCTGCCGGGGCTGCTCGATGGCTTCATCATCGGCGCGAACTACACCTACGTGAACAGCGACGTTACGGTTGACGGCCGGGAGATTTCTCTGCCGGGACAGTCCGATCATGTCGCGACCGGTATTCTCGGTTATGAGAAAGGTCCGTTCGATCTGCGTTTTGCGGCGACCTATCGCGGTGAGTTTGTCGATGAGATCGGTGTTGCCTCGGAAGAAATTGGGCCTGATGAGTTTGAACTCGATCGCATCGTCGATGATCACATCCAGCTCGATGTTTCGGCGAAATACAAAATCACGGATCAGTTCCGCGTTTTTGCCGAGTTCAAAAACATCAACAACGAACCGTTTGTGGCGACCGTTCGTTCACAGCAATTCGGTCGGCTCAATG
>CAMYNO010000026.1 GCA_947259815.1 uncultured Parvularculaceae bacterium | reverse complement strand
CCGACATCGCCGCCGTCTCTGGTATCGACGTTGCGATCCGTAATGGCGTTTCCTGAAACCAGTCATCACCATTTCCCGGTGCAAGACCGATCCCCGCCATCCGCGCAGCGACATATTCCGCCGCGGCGTCATATCCGAGTGTTCCCGCTTCGCGCCCTTCCAGCGCATCATCAGCGAGATAGGCCACATCGGCCTTGATGCGCGCTGTGGTCGTCGCCAGCGCCGCGACCCGCACCGCTTCTTCGTGATGGGCTGTCGCTGACGGATTGGTTGTAACGGCGCATCCTGCCGCAGTGACTGACAGAACGCAGGCTGAAAGAAACAGGCAAATAGTGTTTCTGAGACTGGCCACAGATACTCCCTTCGGCACATCTGAAAAATCCGACCGTGGCGCAAACCGCAACGGCGATCAAGAACTTGCGTCACAGCCTATGCTGTTGCTGTTTTCCGCATATTATTTAGATAGTTAAGACTGAATTCTAAGGATCTTGGAACCTTCTTCCACCTCGGCTATTCTACCCATGTTGCGGAGGGGTAGTATGAAGTACTTGGCAATTGCAGCGGCGACGTCAGCGGCGATCATTTCGGCCGCCAACGCCCATCCACACACCGGCGAACCCGGTCACGACCACACCAATGGCTGGGTGCATGAAAACGGCGTCGGCCCCGACCCTGACGGCGACACCAATCCCGCAACAGACACCAGCGTCGTTCCCTTTGTCGGCGAGATTTTAACCGGCGCGGATGGAACCGCATTCCCCGTAGTCCATTTCGAACCGCCGCCCGGAACCCATGGCGAGCCTATCATTGAAGATTACAGTGAAGATTTCGGCGTGAAATTCGGGCCGGGTCTGTCTTGGCAGATTTGCGAAGGCCAGCGCCATTTTCAATACAACTCGATGTGCACTTACGAAGCGCCGACCAGCGGCGCCTTTGCCGCCGGTTACCGCAATCTGGTGAACCGGCCGCTTGTCATCGAATTTAAAGAGCCCGTCTGTTTCGTCAGTATGTCGATTTACCC
This sequence comes from uncultured Parvularculaceae bacterium, assembly GCA_947259815.1. Lineage (GTDB taxonomy): Bacteria > Pseudomonadota > Alphaproteobacteria > Caulobacterales > Parvularculaceae > Hyphococcus. Next base: position 3,027 of record CAMYNO010000026.1, on the reverse strand, counting down.
GACAGGCGCCAAGGACGATGAGCCATTCCTGTTTGCGATCGAGGGCCGCGATAGCGCCGATCAACTCATTGATGCTGCATCGCTGGAATTCAAATGGAACAAAGACACAGTAAGGTTCAACAACATCGCCGGCGCTTATTTTACCGAACGCCCGGCAAAGAAGATCGCCGTATCCATGCGCAGTCTTGATCCGCTGGAAGCGAAAGATACGCTGCGGTACCTGATCGACGATCTTGCATTTTTAGGCGGCTCCTGTGATGCGGCGGTCGACGAAGTCGAAACCCGCACCGGTCTGGAATTACGCAGCCGGGTGTACCGCCTTAACCGCGACGAGACGCAAGCCGATCAATAAAAACGGCCCGCACTTGGCGGGCCGCTGATCACGTCTGTTGAAAGACCTGTTACGCCGTCTGGTCGTCGATGCTCGCATCCGGCGCATTGTTCTTAACGGACTCGATGCCGTTTTCCATCCCGGACGCAGCCTCATACATTTCTGACGTTCCGATGACCTGATGGTTGGCGGCTTTCAGGTTGAAGAAATGCTTTCCATTGGAAGATTCCTTGCGCGCATAGCGGGCGTCGTCCGGCGCGTTCTTCCGAACGGCTTCAACACCATTTACCGCGCTTGATTTTTCCTTGTAGCCTTCGCTCGCCAGTATTTTTTCACCATTGCCGGCCTTCAGTCTGAAGCGAAATTCGCCGCCTTTATCTTTATATATCTCGAATTTACCCGCCATATCGTCATCTTCCTTTTCATTAGCATCGCCCTTTATGGGGTTTGATTTAGCGGATATTGCGATTCTTTACACCGTGGGGTGGGAATGAATTTTCCGCAAATGTTCCAGAATCGTTCCAGCTCGTCTAAATACGACTGATGAGTTCTGACAGTGTAAAAACCGCGACAATATCCGAACGGGCGATGGCTGCTGCGCGGGCGGTCCCGAGCGCCCAAAATGACGATATTTCAGCGCCTTATCTCGATGTCCTTAACGACGAACAGCGCCAGGCGGTGCTCGCGACGGAGGGACCGGTATTAATGCTGGCCGGGGCCGGCACCGGAAAGACGAGGGCGCTGACGACCCGCCTTGCCCATCTATTGTTCACCGGCCGCGCACAACCGTGGCAGATACTCGCCGTTACCTTCACCAACAAGGCCGCGCGGGAGATGAAGGAGCGCATCGGCGCACTCATCGGCGAATCCGTTGAGGGTATGCAATGGCTGGGAACGTTCCATGCCATCGGCGCGCAGATTCTGCGCCGTCACGCGGAGCTGGTCGGCCTTAAATCGTCCTTCACAATCCTCGACGCCGACGATCAGGTCCGCCTCGCCAAGCAGGTCATCGAAGCCGCCAATCTCGACGAAAAGCGATGGACCGGACGCGGCCTCGCCTATGTCATCGACGCATGGAAAAACCGTGGCCTGACGCCCGACAAGGTTCCGGCCAATGAAGGATATCATTTTGCCGACGGCCGCGGCATCGATCTTTATACGGCCTATCAGGCGCGGCTGAAGACACTGAACGCCGCCGACTTTGGCGATCTGTTGGTCCACAACCTTACCCTATTTCAAAACCACGCCGATGTTCTGGCGGAGTTTCAAAACCGCTTCCGCTATATGCTCGTCGATGAATATCAGGACACCAATGTCGCGCAGTATTTATGGCTCCGGCTTCTGGCGCAGAAACATAAAAACATTTGCTGCGTCGGCGACGACGACCAGTCGATCTATGGCTGGCGCGGCGCGGAAGTGGAAAACATCCTGCGTTTTGAAAAAGATTTTCCGGGCGCGCAGGTCATTCGCCTTGAGCGTAATTACCGCTCGACGCCTTCCATTCTCGGCGCGGCGTCCGGGCTCATTTCCGCCAACAAGGACCGCCTCGGCAAGGAACTCTGGACGGAAGTCGAGGACGGGGAAAAGGTAAAGGTTCGCGGCGTCTGGGATGGCGAGGAGGAAGCGCGGGCCATCGGCGACGATATCGAGGCCGAACAGGCCAAGGGACGCTCATTATCGCACATGGCGGTACTGGTGCGTGCTTCTTTCCAGATGCGCGCCTTTGAAGAACGCTTTAATACGCTTGGTCTTGCCTATCGCGTTATCGGCGGTCCGCGCTTTTATGAGCGTGAAGAAACCCGCGACGCCCTTTCCTATCTCCGGCTTATCCGTTCCGCCGATGACGATCTCGCTTTCGACCGCATCGTCAACAAGCCCAAACGCGGTCTTGGCGACAAGGCGCTGCAGGTGCTGCATAAAATCGCGCGCGCGCAAAACGTGCCGTTAATGGCCGCAGCGCGCATGGCGCTGGAAAGCGATGATCTGCACGCGGCCGCCCGCCGCTCATTGCTGAATTTCGTCGATACGATCGATCGCTGGTCGCGCGACGCAAAGGACATGGCGCCCGCCGATCTCGCCGAACTGATACTGGAAGAATCCGGCTATATCGAAATGTGGAAGAATTCAAAGAGTCCGCAAGCGCCCGGCAAGCTGGATAATCTGAAGGAGCTAATTCAGGCCGTGTCGGAGTTCGATACGCTGGAAGGCTATCTCGATCATGTGGCGCTGGTGGCGGAAAGAAGCGAAGACACTGGCGAAGGCCAGGTCTGGCTGATGACCCTTCACGCCGCAAAGGGGCTGGAGTTCCCCGTCGTATTTCTCCCCGGCTGGGAGGAGGAAATCTTTCCATCGAAACGCTCGCTCGATGAGAAAGGAAACGCCGCACTCGAAGAAGAACGGCGCCTCGCCTATGTGGGTATCACGCGCGCGCAGGAAAGCTGTCGCATATCCTTCGCCGCAAACCGACAGATTTACGGCCGCTGGCAGGCCGCCATGCCCTCACGTTTTATCGACGAATTGCCCGCGGATCATGTCGACGTCATGTCCGAGCCCGGCCTTTACGGCAACGCCGCCGCTGACCTTGCCAGCCATTCGCAGTTCGAAGGGCAAAAACTGCGCGAGGACGCCTATTACGACAATCCCGGCTGGCGTCGCGCCCGCGCCGCAAGCGCGCGGCCAGGCGCCAAGCCGCCGAT
>CAMYNO010000025.1 GCA_947259815.1 uncultured Parvularculaceae bacterium | reverse complement strand
GAAAAGCGATGCGCCATCGGCAAGGCGGCACGATGCCCGTGAGGTTAGCGAGCGATGACGCGGCGAGTCGCGGCGATCCTCCAGCCCGTCTTTATATTGTTCATTGACCCGCAGCATCAATTGCTCGGTAAGCTTGGCGCGGCGTTTCTTCGAAAGGATGAAGGACGCGGCAAAGCCATCGGGCAGAATGCGTGCGACCGTCGCTTCCAGCTCGTCAATGCCTTTAATGCGCAAGACCACGGCGTCGCCTTCGACGACCGTTGCATCGGCAATGACCGCCAGATTGCCGGGCGATATATTCAGCAGGCGTCCGGTATAATCGTCGGTTGTATTGACCGTGATTGAAACAGGAAGGTCCAGGCAAATTCGCCGGTAGCGCCGGGCGTCGGTTTTCGCCATCGTTAATAATCCCACTCTCTTCATTCTCACCCGGTGAATGCAAGCTAGCGGCCATCGCTCAAACCTTCCCTAATGCGGGCCTTCGCATTTTATCGTTTACCGCACGGCGATCCCGCTTCGTCGCGTAGGAACTTGAGCCAAAAAGCGTGGCTTGTATGGTAAACGCTAGATAAACAGGCGTTACGTAATGACGGGGAACAAATGATGAAATTTCTTTCAATGGCGGCGGCCATGGCGGCCATGATGGTGAGTGCGGCCGCACAGGACGATCCCTATCTGTGGCTGGAGGAGGTCGAGGGCGAAAAGGCGCTGGAGTGGGTGCGCGAGCAAAATGCGCGCAGCCTTGTCCTGCTGGAAGAAGATCCGCGCTTTGAAGGACTGTATCAGGACGCGCTTTCTATCCTGACCTCCACCGACCGTCTGGCGCTTGGCGAAATACACAATGGCGAAGTTTACAATTTCTGGCAGGACGAGCGCCATGTCCGTGGATTGTGGCGGCGCGCGGATTTAGACGGCTACAAAGCCGGTGAGCCCGAATGGGAGACGCTGATCGACTTCGACCGTCTGGCGGCGGAGGAGGAACGCAACTGGATCCACGGCGACATTCAATGCCTGTCGCCCGAGTATCGCCATTGCATGATTGAGATTTCAGACGGCGGCAAGGACGCCGCTTACTGGCGCGAATTCGATACGGTTGAAAAAACATTCGTCGATACCGGCTTTTCCCTGAGCGAAGCTAAGTCGAATGTCGCCTGGCTGGACAAAGACAGGCTGATCGTCGGCACGGATTGGGGCGAAGGCGCGCTCACCAGTTCCGGCTATCCGCGCATATTGAAAGTTCTTTCGCGCGACGCCGATGCGGCGCAGGGGCAGATTGTTTTCGAGGGCGAGGAAGAAGACGTCCTCGCAGCGGCAAGCGTCTATCACGACGGGTCCGACGCTCATGTTTTTGTGGTTCGCCTGCCGTCGTTTTTCGAACGTGAATATTATTACGCAAAGAACAGCGCTGATGGGCTGCAGAAGCTTCCGCTGCCGCCAAACGCAGATTTGCAGGGCGTCTTTGACGGCGACGCCATCTTTTTCCTGCGCGAAGCTTGGGAATATGCGGGAACGTCTTATCCGCAAGGGTCTGTCGTCGGTTATGACCCGGCGAGCGGCGAGGCCGAAATCATCTTCGCTGCAACCAACAGCCAGTCGGTCGAAAGCGTCGAAACCGGCAAGAGCGATATTCTCGTTCAATATCTGGACAATGTTGCGGGCAAAGCCGCGCGGCTGAAGCGTTCCAGAAAAGGAAAGTGGAAATCAACAGAAATCCCCTTGCCCGAAAACGGCGTCGTATCGCTCGTTTCCGCGGGCGGCGGCGGCGATGATGCGCTGATTTCTTTTGAGAGCATGACGACGCCCGATACGCTGTTTTTTGTCAGCGCCGGCAATAAAGTTCAAAAGATTGCGTCCGTTCCCGAGTTTTACGACGCCTCCGATGTCGTTGTTGAACAGCGTTTTGCTATATCGGCGGACGGAACACGCGTTCCTTATTTTCTGATGGGGCAAAAGGACGTTCTGAAAAAAGGAAACGCGCCGACCGTACAATATGGCTATGGCGGTTTTCTCGCGGCGACATTGCCGGTCTATTACTCCGATCCCGGACGGCCGCAGCATGGCGCGCTGGGCGGCAAGATGTGGGCGCGGCGCGGCGGCGTGCTTGTGCTTTCCAATATTCGCGGCGGGTCCGAATTCGGGCCGCGCTGGCATGAGGCGGCGTTGAAAGAAAACCGCCAGCGCGCGTTTGACGATTTCATCGCCATTTCAGAACATCTGATAGAAACGGGCGTCACGAGCCCTGCCAAACTCGGCATTGTCGGGCGCTCGAATGGCGGGCTGCTGATGGGCGCCATGCTGACCCAGCGGCCTGACCTCTATGCGGCGCTCGACATTGGCGTGCCGCTGTTCGACATGAAGCGATACAACAAATTGCTCGCCGGCGCCTCATGGATGGGAGAGTATGGCAATCCCGATATTGAGGAGGAGTGGGCGTATATTTCACCCTATTCACCCTATCAAAATCTCGCAGCGGGCCAGCCTTATCCGAAAGTGCTTTTTTACACATCGACCAAGGACGACCGCGTCCATCCGGGCCATGCGCGCAAGGCTGCGGCAAGGCTCGCCGAGCTTGGCTATGACTTTTATTACTACGAAAATATTGAGGGCGGTCATGGCGGCACCGCAAACCAGGACCAGCTCGCCTATCGCACGGCCCTTGAATATGTCTATTTCGTGCGG
>CAMYNO010000024.1 GCA_947259815.1 uncultured Parvularculaceae bacterium | reverse complement strand
TGTCAGCGCTCATGCTGATGACCGCCGGAATATCTGCATTCGCTGAAAAAGCAGAAGAACTGCGCCCTGCCACGCCGTCCCATGCGCTTCTTACTGAGGGACCGTACCGGTATTCCCGTAATCCGATTTATCTGGGTATGGTTCTTTTCGGATCCGGTTTCGCAATTGCAACATCGAATGTCTGGATAATTGTGACAACCGCATTGGCTGGCTTGCTCATCAACTTCTTTGTGATCCCTCAGGAAGAAGCCTATCTGGAGCGTAAATTCGGCGTTGATTATCGAGAGTTTAAAGAGCGTGTCCGGCGCTGGCTTTAGGCCAGCGCCAGCGTGTTCAGGGCCGGTATAACTCCATCCCGGTAAACATCGGCAGGAAATAAGTCGGCACGAAAAAGGAAACGGCTGAAATCGCCATGCTGGCGATAATCAACGTTCCCCAGCGTCCGAAGGACGACGCGCCGCCAGCCGATTGCTGGTCTTCAAGCGGCCCCAAAAGGAAGATTGAAATTCCGAGCAGCAAGGTGATGACCACGCCGCCAAAAAATATCGAGAGGAATATCTGCGCCGGTTCATTCAAAACAGCGCCGACAAAAAACTCGACGATCACCATTAAAAAGGCGACCAAAAACAACAGGATACGGACCCCGAACATACTCCCCTCCGCAGTAGTGAGGGGGGAGTTTAAGCGAACTTGTTAACCAGATAAAGGTTTGACGGAAGGCCCTAATTTAGGGGGGCGCTGAGCACCTCACTCATAGTGAGGCACGAAAGTCAGCACGGTTTGAAAGGCTGCGGCTGCCCCGGCGCCGCCAGCAGTGCAAAGTGCAAGAACTGTGACGACAGCCGGTGCGAATCCTATCGATGCGATCCCGATCGCGAGCAGGCCTGCCAAGGCGAGCGCCGCGCGGGCATAAAATCGCAAAAGGCTCGAAAATCCGTCATGGGAACCTGAAAACTGCGCGGCAAATCGTGGGCGCGCCAGCCAGATATAGCTCCAGCAGCCAAATCCCGCCGCAATGATTGCCGCGACCAGGCTGCCGCCATGAAACAAATTCGCGATGACGTCGCGGGCCTCCGCAAAGCTCATTGCGGCGACAGAGGCGCCAATGACCCCAAATACTGCTGAAATAAACAGGGTCAGGACCGGTTTTGAAGTTTTTGCGTCCTGCAAGGCCCTCTGGGCGTCTCGCGGTGGCAAACCCCAATTTCTAGTCATGAGCGCCTCGCGGTAACTTTTAATGACACACTCAACAATTCAGTCTTCGCGCTAAAGCCGAGACTTCGACTTGGCGTCGATATGGTTGCGGACGGAAGCAAAAACCAATTCGAACATTTCTTCAGTCAATCGTCGCGTATTCGTGTTGTAGCGCGAGCAATGGTAACTGTCGAACAGAGCAAACGGCCGGCCCGCAATTGGGTGTTCGGCGCCATGGGCAAAGGGCGCAGTTTTCTGCTTCTGGCCAAGAGCGGCGATTGTCGACTGATGGGCGATCCGACCAAGGCATAAGATTGCCGACAGATGTTTCATGCCGTCAATTTGTCCGGAAAGGAATTGCCGGCATGTCGTGATTTCCGTACCTATCGGCTTGTTCTGCGGCGGTACGCAGCGCACGGCATTGGTGATTGCTGCTGATTTTAATTCAAGCCCGTCATCGGGGCGCGCATCATATCGGTCATTTGAGAAGCCGAATTTCGCTAGCGTTGCGTAGAGTAAATCGCCGGCATAGTCGCCCGTGAACGGCCGGCCTGTTTTGTTTGCACCGTGCAGCCCTGGCGCCAGTCCCACGATCAACAGCGCAGCATTCTTGTCGCCGAAGGTTGGCGCCGGCGCGTTAAAATAGTCGGGATACGCTTTGATATTGTCAGCGCGAAATGCTTCGAGCCGAGGACATAAATCGCAATCGGGTGATGGTTGGGAAGCGCGTAACGCCATGGAAACCGCGCTAATCTATTTCTTCGAATTCATCCTCGAAGTCGTCTTCGAAATCATCGTCCAGATCGTCTTGCGGTTTATTACGGCGCGCCTGGCCGCCCGAGCGGCCGATCGTACCCTCTAGGTCGGCAAGATCGAAGAATGCGTCGGCCTGCCGGCGCAATTCATCAGACGCCATTGGCGGCGAAGATTTTACCGTTGAGACAATCGTTACCCTTACGCCCATCGCCTGGACGGCCTCAACGGCGCGGCGGAAATCGCCATTGCCGCTAAATAAAACAATATGATCTAGACGCTGTCCGAGCAGCAGCAGATCGGTGGCGAGTTCGATATCTGTTGAGCCTTTAAAGCGTTTCTTCCCCTGACTGTCGGTAAATTCGCGGGTCTGCTTCGTGACCATGGTATAACCATTATAGTCGAGCCAATCGACCAGCGGGCGTAGCGGAGAGTAGTCCTGATCCCGGTCCTCTTGTATCGCAGTGTAGTAGGAGGCGCGCACGAGCGAGCAATCGTCCCGTGCTATCGCAAGCAGGTTTTTATAATCGATATCAAAACCGAGATTGCGAGCCGCCTTGTATAAATTGGCGCCGTCGATAAAAAACGCTGTCTTTTCGGTTTCGCGTAGTCCCAAAAAATTTGCCATTATTGCCCCGGACAGTTATGCGCGCCAAAAATATGAATATGGCGCAGGCCAATCATTTGCTGAAAACATGATTTTGATTGCAGCTGGATCTAACTTGCCTTTTTGTGGCGTTGATTCGCAACAGATTGTTTTGCATTCGTTTTTGGCGATTGGCCGGTTTGCAACGCTTGTTGCGAAATCGTCACTCTATCGCAGTCCAGCATGGCCGGACCCGGCGGACCCTCCTTATGTCAATGCGGCGCTGCAAATCCGCACGGAAATTGGGCCGCAAGCGCTGTTAGCGGCATTGCATTCGCTGGAGACCGCCTTTGGCCGGCGGCGCAGCCGCCCAAACGCCCCGCGCTCTCTGGATCTGGATCTGATCGCTTACGACGATATCCAGTCAGTTTCGCCAGCGCTGCCGCATCCGCGTTTCAGGGACCGGGACTTCGTTCTCGCGCCGATATGCGAAATTGCGCCGAATTGGCGGGCGCCGGGTGGCGACCAAACTGCGGCGGATTTGCTGGATTCGCTGCCGACCCGCACGGCGCAACGCCTCGATTGACCGCATGGACGGAAAATTGCCGGTTTTTGCGATGCAGCGCTTGTATATCCGGCGTTGAGACGATATCTCCTCCGGCTCGCCGATAACACTTCAGGAGATCGCCTGATGGCCCGCGTGACCGTCGAAGATTGCGTAGAAAAAGTTCCCAACCGGTTTGATCTGGTGCTCCTCGCCGCTCACCGCGCGCGCGTGCTGTCTTCTGGCGCGCCGCTGGAAGTCGAGCGCGACAATGACAAAAACCCGGTTGTCGCCTTGCGCGAAATTGCCGAAGACGCCCTGAAACCGGATGAGCTGGATGAGGATCTCGTTCAGTCGCTGCAAAAACACGTTGAAACTGAAGAGGCTGAGGATGCCGAGGCCGCCCTTGAGAAGGCCGATGCGCCGGAATTCGACACCATGTCGGAGGATGACTATCTCAAGGCAATTCAGGCGGCAGGCATGACGACGCCGCAAACCCTGCCCAAAGGTTAACGCCGCGCAGGTAGTTTTCGTCCCGCAGCAAAGCCTGTTCAGGCGTTCGCCGGCGTGTTTCAATAGCGCGTAAGCGGACCCATTGCGGGAGACGAAATGGTCGATCACAAAACCATTGGCCGAGATGCGTCCGACGTTAACCGCGCCGCCCACAATAGCGAAGTCGATCATGGGAAAGACAAAAGCGGCGCGGCGCCGGCGTCGGATTCAAAAAACGGTAACAAGGCGGCGCATCCTGGCGATGGCGGACAGGCGTCGCAGAAGCGCCCGTCAACGCCTGCTCAGGATCGTGCGCCGTCGCGCCCGACGCATCCGGTCGGTTTTATTCGCCAGACGGAACTCGTCGAACGGGTCCGCGCCTACGATCCGGACGCGGACGAAGATCTCTTAAATCGCGCTTATGTATTCGCCATGAAGGCCCATGGCGGACAGGTGCGGAAATCTGGCGATCCCTATTTTTCCCATCCACTCGCCGTTGCGGCGATCCTGACGGAATTGCGGGCTGACCCGGCGACCGTAGTAACCGCGCTGCTCCACGATGTCGTGGAGGACACGGAATATACCGTTGGCGATATTGAAAAAAGTTTCGGGCCGGAAATCGCCCGGCTGGTCGACGGCGTCACCAAGCTGTCACAGCTCGAACTTCCGGAAGGCGCGAGCAAACAGGCGGAAAATTTTCGCAAGTTCGTCGTCGCCATGGCGGAGGACGTTCGCGTCCTGTTGGTGAAACTGGCCGACCGTTTGCACAATATGCGCACGCTCTATCACATCGACAAAGCGGAAAAGCGCCGCCGAATTGCGCTTGAAACCATGGAAATTTACGCGCCTTTATCGAGCCGTATTGGCGTTCAGCGGTTCCGTGAAGAATTGGAAGACATTGCTTTTCGAGAACTCAGCCCGGATGCGCATGAAACGATTAGCAGCCGGTTGGCTGAATTGCATAAGCATTCCGTTTCAAGTGTGGTCGACGTCGCCAACTCGCTTCGTACACGTCTTGTCGAAGAAGGCATTCGCGCGCAGGTAACCAGCCGCGAGAAACGGCCATATTCCATATGGCGGAAGATGACGCAAAAAAATGTGTCATTCGATGAACTTGCAGACATCTATGCATTCCGTGTGATCGTCGACAATGAATCCGACTGTTATCGCGCGCTAGGCGTTATTCATCGTGGTTGGCGTATGATTCCCTCGGAATTCGATGACTACATATCGGCGCCCAAACCCAACAATTATCGTTCTATCCACACCGCTGTGATTGGTCC
>CAMYNO010000023.1 GCA_947259815.1 uncultured Parvularculaceae bacterium | reverse complement strand
TACCGTGCCAGAAATCCCCGCGGTCTCGACATAGTCGCCGACATCGAAGGGGCGAAAGCCGAGCATCATGACGCCGGACGCGACGTGCCCGAGCGTTCCCTGCAGTGCAAGCCCGATGGCGAGACCCGCCGCGCCAAGGACGGCGGCGAAGCTGGTTGTCGGCACGCCGAACACGCCGAGCGTGGAAATGATAACGAGCGCGGCGAGCCCGTAATAGGTCAGGCTGGAAAGGAAGCCCGCAAGGGTTTCGTCAATGCGTTTTGCCTTCATCATTCGGGTGCGAACAAAATTGCGGATGCGCCCGGCAACCCACAAACCGACGATGAGCAATACAAGCGCGCCAATAACATTGGGCAGGAACGCTGCTGCGCGCTCTATCAGCCCCTGAAGGAACTCCACGGCTAGGTTTAAATCGGCGGCTGTATTGTCTGGCATGGCGTTCCCTTCGAATTCCTTTGCGAGCGTTGGTCGCCCGCTATAGCGAACCCGTAGCATGCCGTGAAGAGCACAACCAGAAAGCGAAAAAGACTCGCCAAAAATTCCCGCATATGGCGAAAATCGCGCTCTTTTCCGCATTCGGTCGATAGTTATCGTCACTTTGTCCGGCGGCCTTACCCTCCATGGACAGATTGTATCGTCGATACCGAGGAGCCGCCTTCAGATGGATCAAAGCCCGCGCTTGTCGCTTTCCTATGTGGCGCCCGCCCAGGCGCAAAAGCACGTAACCGTAAACGAGACCTTCCGGCGGCTGGATGCGCTGGTGCAGATGACCGTCATGTCGCGCACGGTGTCCGCTCAGCCGGCGAGCCCGGAGGATGGCGACGGCTATATTTTGCCGGCGGACCCGACCGGCGCGGCGTGGGAAAATTTTGCGCCCCACAATCTGGCTTTTTACCAGGACGGCGCTTGGGCCTCACTGGCGGCGGTGACGGGCGTGCGCGCCTATGTCGTCGACGAGAATGCGCTGGTCGCGTTTGACGGAACGCTCTGGTCGCCGATTGCGCTGGGCGAGGAGGCCGCGCTGTTCGGGATCAATACCGGCGCCGATGAAACCAACCGGCTGGCGGTAAAATCCGATGCGGTGCTGTTCAGCCATGACGACGTCACTCCCGGTTCGGGGGACGCGCAAATCAAGATCAACAAGGCTGCGGTCGGCGGCACCGCATCGCATCTGTTCCAGACGGGCTATTCCGGCCGCGCCGAATTCGGTTTGACCGGCGATGATGATTTCCATGTGAAGGTGAGCGCCGATGGCGCCGTGTGGCGCGATGCGTTCAAGGTCGACAGGGAAACCGGCGACACGCGGATTGATGACCGTACACTGAGGCTGCAAGGGACCAGCCATGGCGCCAGCCTGTTGGAACTCGATTGCGAACAGACATCCTATCCATTTCAGGCGACGCGATATCACACCGGCGGATCGGGGCCGGTGTTCTTTGGCCGCAAGGCGCGGGGAACGCGCGATACGCCGCTCGCTGTTCTGGCCGGCGACACGCTCACCGGTTTTCGCGCCTATTCCTATGACGGATCGAATTTTACCGAGAGCGGTCAGTCGTCTGTGGCGTTTCTGATGGAGGCGGCGGAGAACCATTCGCCATCCGCGCGCGGGGGACAGATCCGCTTCTTTACGGTTGAAAACGGCACGACCAGCCTTGGCGCGGAGCGGGTGCGTTTCGCCCATGACGGCGCCGTTCAGATGGGCGGGGCCAATACGGTGATCGATAAAAACCGTCATTTTCAACTGCGCAGCTATACTGTGGCCGGCCTGCCGTCCGCCGCCGTCGCGGGACAGATGATTTATGTTGCCGACGCATCCGGCGGCGGTGTTCCCGCATTTTCCGATGGGGCGAACTGGCGCCGGGTGACCGACCGCGTTGTTGTTTCATAGGGCGCGGCGCGAAACCATGTGGACTGTGTTGGAGATTATCGGCGCGCAGGCGCCCTCAATTGCGGCGGCTGCAATCGTCGCCATGATGGTGGGCGTTGCGGCGTTCAAATTCTGGGAACAAAGAAGCGAAGACTTTTTTGACATGCGCAAGAGCGATGCGGCCTCGACCGGCGCCCTCGCGGTGAAAATCATGTCGATGTCGGCGGAGCAGAATAAAACCATCGCGGCGCAATGCGCGACGATTGCCGCGCAACAGAACCAACTTTCCGCCCTGCGCGCGGATCTGGAAAAATGCGTCGCGGAATGTTCCAAATGCCATGATGAACGCGCGGCCGACCGGGCCGAGCGCACGCGAGAGCGCGCCGAACGCGACAGCGAAATCGCGGCGCTTAAAGCCGCCGTCGCAGCAATCAAACAGTGACGGCACAATGCGGATAAGCCGGCGTGGCGTTGCTTTCATCAAGCGCTGGGAAGGGTTTGAGACGCGCGCCTATCGCGATGTCGCGGAGGTTCTGACAATTGGTTACGGGCATACGGGCAGCGAAGTCGTCGATGGCATGGAAATTACCGAACGCGACGCCGAAGCGTTACTGCGGTGTGATCTTGCGGCGCGCGAACGGACGGTCAACGACCTGGTGTGCGTCGCCCTCAATCAGAATGAATTTGATGCGCTTGTCAGTTTTGAATTCAACACCGGCGGGCTTGATCGCTCGACATCGCTTCGCAGGCTGAACAATGGCGACCGGCGCGGCGCCGCCAAGGCGCTGCTCTGGTGGAACAAGGCGCGCATTGACGGCGTGTTGCGGGAAGTCGCGGGGCTGTCGCGCCGGCGCGAAGCCGAAGCCGCGCTGTTTCTTACGCCGGCTTGAAGGTGAGGGCGACGCCATTATTGCAATAGCGCAAACCCGTCGGCGCCGGGCCGTCCTTGAAGACATGGCCCTGATGGCCGCCGCAGCGCGCGCAGTGATATTCCGTACGGGGAATAATAAGCTTGAAGTCGCGCTTTTCGGCGATGGCGCCCGGCAGATAGTCAAAAAAGCTTGGCCAGCCGGTGCCGCTGTCGAATTTCATGTCCGAGGAAAAGAGGTCGTAACCGCAGCCGGCGCAGGCAAAAACGCCCTTGCGCTTTTCATTATCAAGCGGGCTCGAACCCGGTCTCTCCGTCGCCTCTTTGCGCAGCACCGCATAAGCTTCCGGCGACAGGCGTTCCTTCCATTCCGCTTCGGACAATTGCCATTTGTCGAAATCGGGAATGCTCGACGGATCGGGATTGGTTTTCGCCATAGTTGTGCCTGCCGCAATACTGGTCGCGAGGCCGCCAGCGAGCCCCGCGCGAAGCGCTGATCTGCGTGAAATTTTGTTCATCTGCAACCCTGTCTCAAATTCGCACCCGACAGATAGCGTCGCCGGCGCTCACAGGGAATGCTGCACGAGATCACAAATCGGCGCCAGCATCAGCAAAAGCCCCGCATCCCGGTTCGATTTGAAACGCTTCAAGCAATTGTGAAAATCGTCAATATCGAGAGTCCTGATCTGCCACGCGAAATGCGCCGCCGCCGGCGCCAGCGCGAGGAAGTAAATAACACCGGCGTTCATCAGAAAACCGGCGACGCCAAATCCGGCAAGCGCGGCGCCGTAAAATGCAACCAGCCAGCCTTTTGTTGCGGCGCCGAATTTCAACGCTGTCGATTTCACACCGATGAGCGCGTCATCCCCTTTGTCCTGATGCGCATAAATCGTGTCATAACCGAGCGTCCAGAAAACCCCGGCGCCATAGACTGCGATGGCGGCGAGGCTGAGCGTTTCCGCCGCCGCCGCATATCCAAGGAGCGCGCCCCAGTTGAAGGTGAGCCCAAGCCATGCCTGCGGCCAATAGGTGATGCGCTTCATGAACGGATAGGCGGCGACAAGCGCCAGCGACCCGAAGCCGAGAAGGATCGCAAATCGGTTGAACTGCAACAGAACGCCAAGCCCGATCAGGCAGAGGGCGATGAGAAAGCCCCAGGCCTGGCGCGCCGTAATCTGGCCCGAGGGCAATGGCCGCAGGGCCGTGCGTTCGACTTTTGCGTCGATATCGCGATCAACGATGTCGTTATAGGCGCAGCCCGCCCCGCGCATGGCCAGCGCCCCGATCCCCATCAGGGCGGCGAACCAGATAAGCTCGGGCCGCGCAAAGCCGTTCGCCGCTGCGAAGGCCAGCCCCCAGAGGCACGGAATGAACAGGAGCCATGTTCCTATCGGGCGATCCGCACGCGCCAGCCGCAGATAGGGCTGCGCCGCGGCGGGCATGGCGCTGACCCAGCTACCGGCGACGGCGTCCGGCGTCGATGGCGGTGCGGAAGGGTTCGACATATTCAGCCTTGTAGCGCGACAAGGGGCGGGGATAAAAGCCGGGGATGATCCCGCGACTATACGTCAAAACGCCGCTTTCGGAAAACGCCGTTGCTCCCCTAACCGCCGAGCAGGCGCATTATCTGAAGAATGTGATGCGCCGCAAGGAAGGCGACGCCGTTTACCTATTTAACGGTGCGGACGGAGAATATGCAGCGGAAATTACCGAGCTGAAAAAGAAGGGCGGCCTCGTTTCGGTTTTTTCCCGGCGACGTGCGCAGGAAACCGAGCCGGATCTCGTTTTATATTTTGCGCCGGTCAAACGCGGGCCTTTGGAGACCATCGTGCAAAAAGCGGTGGAGCTTGGTGTTGCGTCTTTTACGCCGGTGCAGACCGAGCGAACCATGGCAACGCGAATGAATGTCGATCGGCTTCAGGCGATAGCGACAGAGGCGGCGGAACAGTGCGGCAGGCTCAGCGCGCCATCCATATCCGCGCCGGTTCGCTTTAACGCTATGCTCGATAATTGGCCCGATGATCGCCGTCTCATGTTTTGCGATGAGTCTGGCGACGACGAGAGTGAAGAATGGGGCGGGGATACCGGCCGCGCGGATCCTGCATTAGATGCGCTTAAGAGCAGCGTGAATAAATCTCATCCGTGGGGGATCTTGATAGGCCCCGAAGGCGGGTTTACCTCCGCGGAGCGCAACGCCTTGCGTGACCGGGAATTTGTCACGCCCGTGACCTTGGGGCCTCGGATATTGCGCGCCGATACAGCCGCGATTGCAGCCATTACGTTGTGGCAGGCGGCATTGGGCGACTGGCGCCGGCGATGAGTAACGCTGGCGTGATGCAACAAGGGCTTGGCCGTCGGGGCCGGGCGCGATAGAGCGAGTTCACCAGTCGGCGGGCGCCGAGGAGAAACGGCAATAATGACCACGGGAAAAGAACCGCATGGCGATGCGCCGCTGATTGAGTCAAAGGCTCAGCTCGTTGACTATCTGGCGAGTGGTTGCAAGCCAAAAGACAAATGGCGCATTGGCACAGAACACGAAAAATTCGTCTTTTGTCGGACGAATTTGCGCCCGATCCCTTATGATGGCGACGTCGGCATTCGCGTCATTCTTGAAAAGCTGAGCGAAGAGACGGGATGGGAAATCATTCGAGAAGGCGATTTGCCGATCGGTTTGAAGGGCGAGGGCGCCTCCGTTTCCCTCGAACCCGGCGGACAGTTCGAGCTTTCCGGCGCTGCGCTCGAAAACATTCATGAAACCTGCGATGAGGTGCATCGCCATCTCGATGCGGTCAAGAAAATTTGCGAGCCTCTGGGCGTTGCGTTCCTGGGTATGGGTTTTGCGCCCACATGGACGCTTGATGAAACGCCGCGCATGCCTAAATCGCGTTACAACATCATGCGGCGATATATGCCGACAGTCGGCACGCTCGGCCTCGACATGATGCACCGCACCTGTACGGTTCAGGTCAATCTCGATTATGCGTCCGAAGCTGACATGGCGATGAAGTTCAAAACCTCGCTCGCGCTCCAGCCGATTGCGACTGCGCTCTTCGCCAATTCGGGTTTGAAGGAGGGAAAACCTTCCGGATACGCCTCATATCGCGCTCATATCTGGACCGATACCGACCCTGACCGGACGGGCTTGTTGCATTTCGTATTCGACGACGGCTTCGGGTTCGAGCAATATGTGGATTACATGCTTGATGTGCCGATGTATTTTGTGCGTCGGGGCGGCGACTATATCGATGCGGCGGGCCAGTCCTTCCGAGATTTCATCAATGGTTCTTTACCGGCGTTACCGGGCGACCGACCGACCATTGAGGACTGGGAAGATCATCTGTCTACGGCCTTTCCTGAAGTTCGGTTGAAAACATTCCTTGAAATGCGCGGCGCCGATGGCGGGCCCTGGGCGCGGATTTGTGCGTTGCCCGCTCTTTGGGTCGGGCTCTTGTATGATGACGCGGCGCTGGCGGCGGCCTGGGACATTGCGAAAAACTGGTCCCGCGAGGAGCGGGAGGCTTTGCGCGCCGACGCCGCTCGCATTGGTTTTAAAGCTGAGGTCGGCGGGCGCAGCGTTCAGGACATCGCCCTTGAAGTGCTCGACATCGCAAGAAACGGGTTGCGCGCACGTGGGCGAATGGGCAACCTCAAAGAGGACGAGACCACTTATCTCGACCCATTGGTCAAGATCGCG
>CAMYNO010000022.1 GCA_947259815.1 uncultured Parvularculaceae bacterium | reverse complement strand
TCGCCGAAACAGGCCCGCGCGGTGTGGGGGTCGGTGCAGGGCGAGAGCTTCTGGTATGCGCTGCACTGGTTTGAAGACGATGAACCGGAAACGAAAAAGTCGATGATCGGTCATTCGCGGGTGCTGACCCGCGGTTATGAGACGCCGGATGCGGCGCGTATCGTCGCCCGCGCGCTGCTGCTTAAGGCGGCGAGCCGGCTGCGTCATTACGGGCTCCATGCGCGCTCGCTCTCGCTCAATATCCGCGTCCGGCCCGAAGGCCGGTGGGAAGGCGCGGCCGCCTTTACGCCGTCGCAGGACAGCTATGGTTTTTTGAGCGCCCTGCATAAATTGTGGGACCGGTTTCTCGCCGAATATGCGCCAGAGGAATATCCGCTCCGCCTTGCGGGCGTCACGACCTATCTTCACGGCCTTGTAAAAGACGGCGATGCGGCGGTGCGTCAGGGCGATCTTTTTGCTGAACCTGCATCGCGCGAACTGTCCGAAAAACGCGCGCGGCTGTGGGCGGCGATCGATGCGATTAATGCGGACCCGACCCGCAAATTCGCCCGTCTCGCCGGGGCGGGAGAGGCGCGGGCGCATGGGCAGAGGCATGGGCTAAGGCAGGGGCCGGCGCCGAAACGTCACGTCATGCTGGCGCGCCAGCATGGTCTCGACCTCAATTATCTCGGCGCCAAGATCGCTTTTTCCCGCGTGCCGGATGAGGCGGAGTTTTTATTTTGAACGGCGCGCCGCGACAAAGGCGTTGACGCTTCGCGTCACATCTTCTTCGGTCGTCGCCCAGGAGCAGACGGAGATGCGGATGATGCGCCGGCCGAACCAGTCTGCGCCTGCGGCCCAGGCTTCGCCGCCTTCCTGAACCGCGCGTAATACCCGTTGGGTTTCTTCATCGCTGTCGCAGGCGAACATGAGCTGATTGAATGAGGGCGGCGCGGCCAGTTCAAAGCCCGCGGCGGAAATTTCTTCGGCGAATTGCATCGTCCGTGCGCACAGGAGCGAGACGAGGGCATCGACGCCCTCGCGGCCAAGATAGGCAAGGGCCGCCCAGACATCGAAGGCGCGGGCCCGACGTGACAATTCCGGCGTCATATACATGCCGTCGCGGCCGGCCCCGGTTTCGAGATAGGATCCGCCCTGATGAAGCGCCGATTGGATCGCCTCGCTGTCGCGGCAAAAGACAATGCCGCAATCATAAGGCGTGTTCAGCGTTTTGTGCGCGTCGCAGGACCATGAGGCCGCATCTTCCATGCCCGCGGTCAGATGCGCGTAATTCTTTGTGGCGGCGGCCCACAGCCCAAAAGCGCCATCAACATGGGTCCAGGAGCCGGCATCCTTTGCCTTCGCGCATAAGGCGCCGAAGTCGTCAAACGCGCCGCCATTCACATTGCCGGCTTGCAGTAACAGGATCGTCTTGTCGTCAAGGTCCGGTACCTCATCCGCCTTGATGCGTCCGCATTCATCGACATCGACCCATTCAATATTATCCGTACCAAGACCAAGAAGCGTCACGGCCTTGACAACCGTTCCGTGGGCCTGGCGACCGGCAACGACGCGCAAGCGCGGTGCGCCCGCAAGGCCCTTGGCGTTAAGATCCCAACCCTCGCGTTCCAGCAATCGCCAGCGCGCGGCGGCAAGGCCGGAATAAATCGCAAGGCTCGACCCGCTGACGAACCCCGCGACGGTTTCTTCCGGCAGGCCCAGCAGGTCTTTCAACCAGGCCTCGCATTTTTCTTCGGCGATCGCGGCGGCGGGCGAGGTGCGAAAAAGCGGCGCATTTTGGTCCCACACGTCGGTCAGCCAGCGCGCTGCGAGGGTCACCGGCAAGACGCCGCCCGTCACAAAACCAAAATAACGCCCGCCAATTGCGTTCACGCAAGCGTTGGAGAATTGAGACGAGAGCTGTTCGATAATTTCTGCGGCGTCAGCGCCGCGTTCCGGCAAGGTTGAAGAACTTTCATTGGCGGTTGTTAAGGCGCCATTGTCGGGAAAGGCGCGCCGGCCGGGCGTTTCATCAATATACCGGTAGGCGAGGTCGACCGCTCGGCCAAGCGCTCGTTTATCTTCAAGGTCGGCGAACATGCGTTTTTGCAAATCGCTATTCATGTTTTTAATCCCAACTTAAACAGCGGACAGGATAGGCCACAATGAAAGGGCGAGCATACCGGCGCAGGCCCAGTTAAACGCACGCAGTCGTGAGTGGTTTGTCAGAATACGGCGCAGTTGTGAACCAAGAAACAGCCAGATGCTGACGCTCGGGACGCCGACAATAAGAAAAGTTTCAGCGACGATCGCCAGACTTAAGATTGGTTGCGCCTCACTGGCATAGGCGCCGACGGCGGCGAGAGAAAGCGCCCACGCCTTCGGGTTCACCCATTGGAAGGCGACAGCCTGAAAGAAGGTGAGCGGCTTGCCAGCCGGCGTTTCGTTCGCGCCAGCCGGCGCCGCGGCCGTCGCGAATTTCCAGGCGAGATACAACAAGAACGCTGCGCTCACGACTTTCAGGACGATAAAGCTCGCCGGGACAGCCTCAAGCAGGCTGATGACCCCGGCGCCGACCATCCAGATCATGAAATTGAATCCGATGATGACGCCGGTGAAATGCGGCAGCGTCCGGCGGATGCCGAAATTGGCGCCGGACGCCATCACCATCAGGTTGTTCGGCCCCGGTGTGGCGGAGGCGATGGTGGCGAAGGCTGCGAGCGCGATGAGCAATTCCATAGACATAGAGCAATGATATACGAAAAATAGCGCAATTTGCTTGCAAATTGCAGTAATAACCGGCAAAATTCACAATAAATGACGAAGATAGACGATCTCGACAGAAAAATATTGCGCGCGCTTGAGCGCGACGGGCGCGTGTCGAATACGGACCTCGCGAAGACGGTCGGCCTGTCCGCTTCCGCCTGCCTGCGCCGGGTGCAGGAACTGGAGCGATCCGGCGTCATCAAGGGCTATCGCGCCATCATCGACCGCGAACAGCTTGGCGTGGGGTTCGCCGCCTATGTGACGGTCGGCCTTTCCGAGCATACGAAAAAAGCACAGCGCGACTTTGAGCGCGCCATGATGGCGGCGCCGGAAGTGCGCGAGGTTCATGATGTGACCGGCTCGATTGAATATATCCTGCGGGTCGAGGCCGCTGACCTTGCCGCCTATAAACATTTCCATACGGAAGTTTTGGGCGATGCGCCAAAGGTCCAGTCGATCACGTCTTATATCGTCATGGAGACGACGAAGGATGAGCGAGCCTAGAGCGTGTCGCGCATAAGTGGTCACCGGTTATGCGCAAAAGACACGCGCCAAAACAAAGACCTAAAGCACGTCGCATGAATCCGATTAAACGAGACGTGCTTTAGGCGAACGCCACTGCGGCAATCGGCGGGAGATAAGCGGAAAGCTGGGTCCACTCTTTGCCGGCGTTTTCTGACACCCATAAGTTCCCGGTGGTCGATCCCATGACAAGGCGCTCGCCGGTCTTGTCGATATCGAGCGCATGACGAAAGACGAGATCGTAGCTCGGCTCTTTGGGAAGGCCCTGCGACAACGCCGTCCAGCTTTTACCGCCGTCGGTTGTCTTGTTGACGACAAGTTTGCCTTCCTTTGGCACGCGGCATTCGTCTTTTACGCCGGGGACAAGATAAGCAATATCGGGATTGTTTGGATCGGCGGCGACGGCGAAGCCGAACACAGCCGGTTTGACGTCGCGAAATTCCGTGAACGTATCGCCGCCATCGCGGGAGAGGAATATACCATTGTGATGCTGGCACCATATCGTATCGGGCGCAGCGGCGCAGGCGGAGAGGAGGTGCGGGTCTTGCGTGTTCAGTTCTTCTGCCTGTTCAGGCGGGGTGTAATCGGAGCGCAGGCCTTTTCCGGTGAGCCGCCAGCTTTCGCCCCTGTCATCGGATTTCCAGACGCCGCCGCAGGAAATCCCGAGGGTGAGTTTGGCGCTGTCGCGCGGATCGACAATGATGGAGTGGATGCCCGGATGGTCGTAACCGCCGCCGAACCAGCCCTCTCGTTCTTCACGGTTCCAAAGAGAATCAACGAGCGACCATGATGCGCCGCGATCTTTGCTTCGCCATAACGCGCCCGGAATCGTGCCGGCCCACAAGGCGCCCGGCTCGTCTGCGCCGCCGGGGGCAAGTGTCCAGATTTGCTCGACTGACGGCGCATCCTTGTCTTCGGGATCGCTTGCCGCGAAGGCCGGCGGCGAAAGTTCCGTCCACGAATTACCATTATCGTCCGAGCGATGAAGTTTCGGCCCGAAATGCCCGAGATTAAGAGCGGCGTAGAGTGAGCCATCGCGCGGATCGCGCAATACGGCGCTCACCGGCTCTCCGAGAAAGTCGGGAGCGCCGGCGGTCCACGCCGCCCCTTGTTTTTTATATGTGAAC
>CAMYNO010000021.1 GCA_947259815.1 uncultured Parvularculaceae bacterium | reverse complement strand
CTTTTCCGTGGGGCGCGTATCTCGGTGAGGACGGTATCAACAATGGCGTTGACGCTATGGTGTCGAGCTGGCGGCGAATGGCGCCGGGCACTGTACCGGCGGGGGTAAAAGCCGGCGGGAATTACCTTTCGTCGCGCCTCGTCTCGATGGAGGCAAAGGATCGCGGTTTTGCGGAAGGCATCGGGCTTTCCCACGACGGAACGGTTTCCGAAGGCGCTGGCGAGAACCTTTTTGTTGTTACTGACGGTCGCATCGTAACGCCGCCGGCCGCGTCTTCGATCCTGAAAGGGATTACACGCGATACGGTAATGACGCTCGCGAAGAAGCTTGGTTACGAAGTCGTCGAGCAATCGATTCCGCGTGAGGCGCTTTACGGCGCGGACGAAATTTTCATGACCGGCACGGCTGCCGAAGTAACGCCTGTGCGTTCCGTCGACAAACTTCCCGTCAATCGTCCGGACTTTCCGGTTACGAAGCAAATTCAAAAAGCATTCTTCGGCCTCTTTTCAGGCGAGACCGAAGATGAATGGGGCTGGCTGGATCCTGTCGGTTAGCCGCTTAAGCCAGTTATAGCCCCAGCGCATCGGCCATGATGTGATAAATGACGTTTTGCTCCAGAACGCCGCTCACGAGATCGGCGTTCGGGCCTGACGCATAGACCGGCACATCCTGGCCGCCATGGGTCTCCGAGTATGTCGGCACCAGTGCTTGTTGCCGATAGTTTTTGTCGGATACGTCCGATTGGTCAGGGGCCGGACGCCCTTCATCAAGGTCCGCGTCCGGCGCAAATAGCGAGCCGGGTCCGTTCATATAGCCAAGTGTAGTATATGGCTTTTCGTCCGTCGCTTTGATCGGCGTGTCTGCGCCATGTTCGTCGCGATAAACGCTGAGGCCCAGAATATCCGCGCCGCGACGGGCATAGCCGGCAATCGCCATTGTGTGTCCGTGATCGGCGGTGACGATGATTAACGTGTCGTTCTCGTTGGTGAGGCCGCGCGCCGTTTTCACCGCTTCGGAATAGGCCTGCGTGTCTTTTAGGGCGCGAAAGGCGTTGCCGCCATGATGGGCGTGATCAATGCGTCCGGCTTCAACGAGCAGGAAGTAACCGTCATCATTCGCCGAAAGCGCGCTGATGGCTTTGGCGGTCATATCAGCCAGGGACGGCTCGCCGGCGCCGTCGTCAGGCCGGTCTGCTTCGAACTGCATATGGCCAGGTTCAAACAGACCGAGGAGTTTTTTGTCGGCGCTGGCGGCGTCAAAGTCCGCCCGGTTCCAGACGAACGCGTGATCGGGTGATTTAGCTTGCCATTCCGCGGCGAGATTGCGCCCGTCCGCACGCGCGCCGGTTTTCTCAGGATATTCCGGGTCCGCATCGTCTGCGGGAAGAAAATGCGCCCGGCCGCCGCCAAGCGCGATATCGACGCCATCGCCGCGCTCAAACTCGACTAGCTGACGTGCAATATCGCTGCATCCCGCCTGCTTTGCTGCATCAGGCATTGCTGAGTCGACGCCCCAGCCGCGCTCGGCGCTGTGTGCATAGGTTGCGGCCGGCGTCGCGTGGGTGATTTCCGCCGTGGAGACGACGCCGGTTGAAAGGCCTGCGTCTTCGGCCTTTTCTAATATTGTATCGACAGCATTCTTTAGCGCGGCGGAGCAATCGCCGCGTGACGCCTTCTCACGGATAGCAATCACGCCGGAGCGTGTCTTGACGCCGGTTGTCATGGCTGATGCCGTGCCGGCCGAATCCGCGACTTGAAAGTCCGTCGTGTAGGTTTTGGAAAACGCCGTATACGGAAATGTCTCGAAGGCAAGGTTGTTCTCTTCGCCGCTTTCGCCGCGTGTCTGTCCGTCATAAATGCGCGCTGCGGTCACCGTGTTGATATCCATGCCGTCGCCAATGAAGAAGATGACATTTTTCGCCTTACGCGTCGGCGCCTTGCGTATTTTTCGTTCGTAAACTGCGGTGCGGCCAGCATCGAACCACGCATCGCCGGTCGCGCTTGGCGGCGTCGCCGTCGCTTTCGCAACAGGCGCCGCGGGTGGCTCAAGCGACGCGCAGGCGGCAAGAAAGGGCAGGGCGGAGAGGACGCATTTTTTCAGCACGGCTAAAGTCCTTGTAATCACGTCGATGTTTTAAAGGCTGGCGCATGAGGCGCAAACCGCGTCAGAGTGTCGTTCTAATATGACAAGCGCATGATAACAGGCGAGGGCGACATGGGGAAAATAATTCTGGCTGGGCTGGCGGTTGCCGTCGGCGCGATTATTGCCGCAGGTATCTGGCTCTGGACGCCTGCGACGGCGGCATTCGACCGCGACCGCGCCGTTGAGCTCGCGCAATCCTATGACGCCCGAATCATCAGGGACCGGTTCGGCGTTCCCCATATATACGGTCCGCGCGACGCCGATGTCGCATTTGGCCTTGGCTATGCCCATGCGGAAGACGACTGGGCGACCTTTGAAGAGGTGATATTTTTCTCCCGTGGCGAATTGGCCGAGCGTAAAGGCAAGGCTGCGGCGATCCCTGACTACCTCATTTCAGCGCTCGGGGTCTGGCGGACCGTTGACGAAAAATATGACGCCGACCTCGCGCCGGAGACCCGTTCAATGGTCGAGGGATACGCCGACGGGATCAATCTCTGGTGCGCTGAGGCGACCGAACGCTGCGCACCGGGCGCCGCTCCCGTTACGGGTCGTGACATTATCGCCGGGTTTATCGCGCGTACGCCCTTCTTTTACGGTCTTGATGAAAATCTTGCGGCGCTATTTGACGGCGAGCTAAAAGAAGAAGCCGGGATCGCCCGCGAAGCGTTCCTGCGTTTGCCCCCCGGCGCCGAAACCGGATCGAACGCCATGGCGGTGGCGCCGTCCCGTGCGGATGATGGTCACACGCGCCTGCTCGTGAATTCCCACCAGCCCTATGAAGGTCCGGTCGCCTGGTATGAAGCCCGCGTTAAATCGCAGGAAGGGTGGGATATGATTGGCGGGCTGTTTCCCGGCGCGCCGATGATCCTGGTCGGCGCCGGCCCCAAACTCGGATGGGCGCATACGGTCAATAAGCCCGATCTGTTCGACGCCTATAAATTGACCGTGGATAATGAAAAAAAACCGACGAAATATTTCTTTGATGGCGGTTGGCGCGATCTCGAAATTGGCGTTGCGAAATTCCGGGTAAAAATCGCCGGCCCGTTTTCCATGCCTGTGACACGCAAAACCTACCGCAGCGCCCATGGGCCAGTTTTTGTAACGGATCACGGCGTTTATGCGATTGCTTATGGCGGTATGGATGAAATCCGCGCCGCCGAACAGTGGTTTCGCATGAACAAGGCGGCGGATTTTGCTGAATGGCGCGACGCCATGAAGATGAGCGCGATCCCAAGCCTGAACGCTGTCTACGCCGATCACACAGGAAATATCGCCTATTTTTACAATGTTGCGATTCCTGTTCGCTCGGAGCGCTTTGACTGGTCGGGTGTTCTTCCCGGTGACACATCCGATGCTTTGTGGCAGGGGAAGCGCGCATTTTCTATTGTGCCGCAAGTCGTTAATCCGTCGAGCGGTTATGTGGTGAATGCAAACCATTCGCCATTCGAAGCGTCGGCCGCCGCCGATAATCCGGACCCGTCGGATTTCCCTGCGCATT
>CAMYNO010000020.1 GCA_947259815.1 uncultured Parvularculaceae bacterium | reverse complement strand
GTCGAAGGTCGATTTCGCCATCGCCCTGTCTGCGTTCCAATGTAAAAATGTCTGCCGGTTCCTTGACGATCCCCTCGTCAAAAAACGCTTCGATCTGTTTCGTGCCGAGCCCTTCGATATCGAACGCCTGTCGCGACACGAAATGTTTCAACCGTTCCTTGGCCTGCGCCGGACAGATCAATCCCCCCGTGCATCGCTTGTCGACATCGACTTTTCCGGTCGTTGGGTTTTCTTCATTGACAGCGTGGCTGTCGCATACGGGGCAGGTTTGCGGAAACTTGAACTTGCGAGCGCCTTTCTTGCGATTGTCGAGAACCACCTCGACAACCTGTGGAATGACATCGCCAGCGCGCTGTATGACGACCGTGTCGCCCTCACGAATATCCTTATCCTGAATATAATCGGCATTGTGCAACGTCGCGTTTGTAACAACAACACCGCCGACGGTCACGGGTGCAAGCCGGGCCACCGGCGTCAGCTTACCCGTGCGCCCGACCTGTATGTCGATTTTCTCAAGAATTGTCATCGCCTTTTCGGCGGGAAATTTATGAGCAATCGCCCAACGCGGATGGCGCGAGACATATCCGAGGCGTTCCTGATAATCGAGGCGGTCGACTTTGTAGACAACGCCGTCAATATCGTAGCCTAACGTTGCGCGCTCCCTTTCGATTTTTTGGTAATGGGCGAGTATATTTTCGATGCTATCAAAACGCTGCATCAGCGGATTGGTCTTGAACCCAAGCTTTGCAAGTTTTTTGACAGCGTCTGTTTGCGTATCGGCGAGCGGGTTGGAAACTTCGCCCCATGCATAGGCAAAAAATTTCAATGGCCGTGACGCCGTCACCGCCGCATCGAGCTGGCGCAAAGATCCCGCCGCCACATTGCGCGGATTGGGCGCGGCATCCTCGCCCGCCGCGACAAGACGCTCGTTCAAGTCCCTAAAGTCATCATGGGACATGAAGACTTCGCCGCGCACCTCAAGCACGTCCGGCGCGCCTTTCAACTGTTTGGGAATGTCCGCAATCGTCAGGGCGTTGGAAGTGACGTTTTCGCCGGTCTCTCCATCGCCCCGTGTCGCGGCAACCTTTAGCTCGCCCTGTTCATAGCGCAGGCTAAGCGACAAACCATCAATCTTGGGCTCTGCGGTAAACGCGACCTTCTCGCTTTCATCCAGCCCAAGGAATTTGCGAACGCGCTTTGCGAACTCCGCGACGTCATCTTCGTTAAAGGCATTATCCAATGACAACATGGCGAGCGCATGTTTTGTCTTCTCGAACTTTGCGGACGGCGCAGCGCCGATCTTGTCGGATGGCGAATCTGCTCGTTTTAATTTTGGAAAGCGTTTTTCAATGAGCAGGTTCCGCCGCCGCAGCGCGTCATACTCCGCATCAGTGATGTCAGGCTTGTCGTTCTGGTAATAGGCTTGGTCCGCTTTCGCGATCTCGCTTGCAAGGCGCGCAAGTTCTGTTTCCGCCTCTTGCGGCGTCAGGGCGTTTACGGGCGTTGCCGCACTGGATCTTGCCTTCTGCGCCATGACGAGATTACCCGGCCTTGGCGAGCTTGCCGCGCGCTGTTTTTACGGGCGATCCGAGCAACCGCCGCGCCGCCGCCCGCGCCTCGTCCGTAACTTTGGCTCCGGAGAGCATGCGGGCGATCTCTTCTATGCGCGCATCCGCGTCAAGTTCGCTGACGCTCGTGCGGGTCGTCTTCGCCGTTTGCTTCTTGTCGATGCGCCAATGGGCGTTCGCCCGCGCCGCAACCTGCGGGCTATGGGTCACCACCAGAACCTGCGCATCTTTGGCAAGCCGGGCAAGGCGCTCGCCGACAGCATCCGCCACGGCGCCGCCGACGCCGGCGTCTACCTCGTCGAAAATGATAACGGTGCGATTTTCCTTCGCCGCAAGCGCGGCCTTCATCGCCAGCACGAAACGGGAAAGCTCGCCGCCCGACGCTATAGTCTTCAGCGGACCGGCGGGCGCGCCCGGATTGGTGGCGACCATAAATTCAATTCTATCATAACCGTCCGGACCCGGACTGTCGGTATTGGTGTCTATCCGTGTTTCGAAGCGCGCCTTGCCAAGCTTTAACGGCGCCAGTTCTCCGGCGACCGCCTTGTCGAGTTTAACCGCCGCCGCGCTGCGCGCTTTGGTCAACGCCGTCGCGGCCTTTTCATAGACGCCGGCTGCTTCGACCGCCGCTTTTTCAAGATCGTGAAACGCCGCCTCCCCAAGCGCTACGTCGTCCAGCGCCGCGCGGGTTTTGTCCAGAAACGCGCGGAGCTGGTCAGGCGCAACGCCGTGTTTGCGCGCCTCGCCGCGCAGGGCGAACAGCCGTTCCTCGGCCTCTTCCAGTTCCACCGAGTCGACGCCGAACTCATCAATGGCGCGCGCAATAGCGGCGCTTGCCTCCCCCGCTTCGCTTAACGCATTCTCCAGATGCGCAGCGGCGCCCTTCAGCACATCGCCGCCCGCTGAAAGACGCTCACCAGCGCGTTCAACATTGCGCAAGGCGACTGACAGTTTGGTTTCAATCCCGCCTTCATCAATCGCCGCAGTCGCGGCGTTGAGGTCTTCGCTAATCTTTTCCGCCGCCATCAACGCTGCACGGCGCGCGGCCAGATCGGACTCTTCGTCCGTCTGCGGATCAAGATCTTCAAGCTGCGTCACAATATGGCGCAGATAGTCCACTTCCCTTGCTACGGCGTCCTGCTCCCGGCGGCGCTCCTCAAGGTCGCGCTGGATTGTCCGCCACTTGTCCCAATGGCGCCGGACCGTTGCGGCTTTTTTCTCAATCCCGCCAAATTCATCGAGCAGGCTGCGATGAACCGCGCTCGCCAGAAACCCGCGCCCGTCATGCTGTCCGTGAATTTCAAGCAGGGTTTCGCCAATCGTGCGCAACAGCGCAATCGAGACGGGCTGATCGTTGACGAAGCCGCGCGAGCGGCCATCGGCGCCCTGCACGCGGCGCAGGATGATTTGATCGTCGTCAGCGGGCAGCGCGTTCTCCTCCAGCAGCGACCAGACCAGATGATCGCCGCCCGGCTCGAATGTCGCGGCGACCGCCCCCTGTTTGGCGCCGGCGCGAACAGCGCCCCGCTCCGACCGCCCGCCAACCGCAAGACCGAGCGCATCCAGGAGAATCGATTTGCCGGCGCCGGTTTCGCCCGTGAGCGCCGTCAGCCCCATGCCGACACGAATGTCAGCGCGGTCTATGAGGACGAAATCCTGAATGTGGAGAGCAGTGAGCATCGTGCGCCGGATTGGTTCCGACGCTGTTCCTACCGCAATTTGCGATGGCGTGAAAAGCCGAAGCGTCGCCTATAGCTCTGACGGACCGCTCAAATCGTCGGAAAGCTCATCGGAATTGGGAGAGAGCGCCTCAAGTTCGGCCGCGGACGGGGGCGGCGCCTCTTCCAGCGCACCGCGATTGAGGTTCCGCAGAACCTCGTTCGGATCCTCGTCTTCGACCGTCCTCTTCGCCGCCGCGCGCAATCGCGATGGCGTGGTGCCGTCAGCGAGAATCAGGCCGCGCTTTTCGAACAGCCGGTAGGAATCGGCATACCATCGGCTTCCCGGAAAATTATGTCCGAGCACCGCCGCCGCGGAACGCGCTTCATCCACAACGCCAAGCTCAAGATAAGCTTCCGACAGGCGGTGCAGCGCTTCCGGCACATGGTTCGTGGTCTGATATTTCGTGATAACGGTTTTGAACCGGTTGATCGCGGCGATATGTTTGTTCTCTTTCAGATAGTACCGGCCGACATACATTTCCTTGCCGGCAAGGTGATCGTAGGTGAGATCAAGCTTCAAGCGGGCATCACGGGCATATTCCGTATCCGGAAAACGGCGCACGACATCGGTCAGCGCCGCAACTGCATTATTGGTGTAATCCTGATCGCGGCCGACATCGCGAATACGTTCATAGTGACAAATCGCCTTCAGGTAATACGCGTAGGCCACATCCTTGTTGCCCGGATGCAGCGCAACGAAACTGTCCACCGAGGCCAGCGCTTCGTCATAATCATTGCCCTGATAATAGGCGAAAGACTTCATCAGCATGGCGCGCCGCGCCCAGGCCGAATAAGGATGCTGGCGCTCTACCTCCTCAAAGAAGGCAATCGCGCGATCATAGCGCTTGCGCTCCAGTTCACGCGCGCCGTCGGCATAGAGCGTTTCCACCGGACGCTCGACATAAGCGAACTTCTCTTTCTTGCCGCCGCCGCATGCGGTCAGGCCAGTGGCGGAACTGATGAAGAGAACGAAAAGTAATGAACGGAAGCCAGGTTTCACGAAAACGCCTTTACGCTTGATATCGCCGCCGCCCCTCGCGGAAATGGCGTTTTAGTCGCCGCCGTCGACGGCGTCAAACGACTGCGGCGCGCTGGGCCGGATTGAGCTGGCGATGTATCGCCAATGCCGCACGGCAATTGAGGTCGTGGCCCGGCTTAACGGCGTGTACGGCGCCGCTGATCGGCGCCCCGAGGAGATAGAGATCACCGAGAAGATCCAGCGCCTTATGCAGCACAAATTCATGGGAATCACGAAGCCCGGCGCCATTCAGCAGCCGCCCGCCGTCAACCACGAGAGAATTTTCCAGGGAGCCGCCCCTGATCAGCCCGGCGCGGCGCAACGCATCGACCTCATAGAGCCGGCAAAAAGTGCGCGCACTGGCGATACGGGCAATTTCCTCGGCATCGCTCAGCGTGACCGACAGCGATTGCCGGCCAATCAGGCAATCTTCAAACTCAATTTCCACCGTCAGCGAGAAATGATCGTCAGGCGTGATCGAAATGGACCGGTCGCCATCGCAAATCTCAATTGCCTCGCAAAGCTTGTAATGGCCCCGACGAGACGGCTGAATTTTTCGGCCAGCCTCCTCCAGCGCCTCCAGAAAAGGCGCAGCACTGCCGTCAAGGATCGGGATTTCAGGCCCCGTGACCTCGATAAAAGCGTTATCGATTTGCGAAATCGCCAAGGCCGCCAGAAGATGTTCGACCGTCGCGATCGAGGCGCCGAAGGCGTTGCCAAGGGTTGTGCCGTGATCGCTTCGCACAACATTTTCAGGGCTTGCTGCAATCGTCGATTTAAATGCGTCACCGTCGTCTTCGATACGGGTGAACATAATGCCCGCATCCGCAGGCGCCGGTTTGACAACGGCCCGGCAGATTTCGCCAGAATGAAGACCCACGCCCTCAAAAACGGCTGGATTGCGCAGGGACGACTGGCGCGTCCGGTGGAGATGATCAATACGCACGTTCACTGACACCGAATAGCGACCCCCAACTCGTCCGTTTTCTCTTTTACGCTTTTTTTTGCGTTGCGGTGTGACAGCTGCGGTCAACCTTTATGACGTT
>CAMYNO010000019.1 GCA_947259815.1 uncultured Parvularculaceae bacterium | reverse complement strand
GCGCCGAAATTCAGGACTAAGTCTCTCGATCTGGCGCGGGCGATGTTAGAATGCGTGATCGGGTTGATTCGGCGATTGAAATTGACGACGAGCAGCAGCGCTGATGCTGACCGCTTGCGACCGATGAGGAATATGGTGACGACATGACGACGGCTGACGATACATACGAAGACGAATATTCCGACTACGACGCAGTGGAAGATGATGAGGACGAGGGCGGCCTGTCCGGTTTTTCCGTCCTGATGATCGGCCTTATCATGTTCGGCGCGTTCGCAGCGACGACATATGTTTTCTATCAGAAAGGCATCAAGCAGGGCGAACGCCGTGCGGGGATCGAAACGCCCTATGTCGCCGCCGACCCCGAGCCGATTAAAATCGAAACGGCGGATGCTGGCGCCGCGATAGAAGACCGCGAAGTTTACGATGTCTTTGACGGTGATGAGCCGGCGCCGGTTACAGTTATCGACTCGGCGCCGGAAGAGCCGCTGGATCGCAGCGCCGACGATGCTATCGGCGAGCTTGCCGCCGACATCTCCGACGAGGCCAATGCTGTTGTCGCCAATCTGGAAGAAGAAGACGCGGCTGCGTTTGAAGACCTGCCGCTGCCGGAACCCGACCCGGTCCCGGTGACGGAGCCGACGACGGTGAACGCGACGCCTGCTGAGCCTGCGCCGACGCGGCCTTCCGTCGCCAGCGGACTGGCGCTTTCGGGAAGCCATGTGGTGCAGGTCGGCGCCTTCCGTTCCAATGACGAAGCCTTGGCGCAATGGAGCGGCATGCAATCGCGGCTCGGCGCGGTTATCGGCGACAAGACCTTCGACATCGAAGCCGCCGATCTCGGCGCGAAAGGCGTCTATCACCGCCTGCGCATCGGGCCGTTTTCATCATCCGATGCGGCGAGCGCCTATTGCGCGACGCTGAAGCAAAACGGTCAGGACTGCCTGTCCAAGAAGATCTGACAAGTATGATGCGTCCGGCCATGGCGCG
Source organism: uncultured Parvularculaceae bacterium (assembly GCA_947259815.1). Taxonomy (GTDB): domain Bacteria; phylum Pseudomonadota; class Alphaproteobacteria; order Caulobacterales; family Parvularculaceae; genus Hyphococcus. The sequence continues at coordinate 1,681 of CAMYNO010000019.1, read as the reverse complement.
GATGCGGTGACCGGACGGCAAGCGACGGGCGGCCTCTGCCAAAACATCCCGCCCGGCAACGGAAAAGCGCAAATCTGTGCCATCAGCGATAGTCTTCGATAGCGAAGGGGCGCGCCTCAGCCCCGATGAAAAGGCGTTCTTCAGGGACGCCGATCCGTGGGGCTTTATCGTCTTCGCGCGCCATTGTACGTCTGCGGAGGAATTGGCGGCGCATTGCGCGGAACTGCGCGAGTCGGTCGGGCGTGATGCGCCGATCATGATCGATCAGGAGGGCGGGCGCGTTGCGCGAATGAAGCCGCCGACATTTCCCGCTCATCCCGCGCCGGCGATATTCGGCGAACTCTATCGCCTCGACCCGAAGAAAGCGGTCGCGGCCTCCCGTCTTAATGGCTGGCTGCTTGGGCGCCTCGTTTCCGATTGCGGCGTCAATATTAACTGCATACCGATGCTTGATGTGCCGCAACCCGATGCGGACCCGACTGTTATTGGCGACCGGGCCTTTGCAAAGCATCCAGACGTGATCGTCCAACTCGCGGCGTCTGCGGCGAAAGGGTTGATCGCCGGCGGCGCGTTCCCCGTCATCAAGCATTTGCCGGGTCATGGCCGCGCCCTATGCGACAGCCATCACGAGCTGCCAACGGTCGATGCGCGCAAGCAAGATCTGGCGGCGGTGGACTTTGCGCCGTTCAAACAACTCAATGACGTCGCCATGGGGATGACCGCCCATGTCGTTTACGAAGCCTATGACGCGGAGCGGCCGGGAACCTTGTCGCCGGTGATCGTCAATGACGTCATTCGCGGCGAAATCGGTTTTGACGGGCTTTTGTTTACCGACGATCTGAAAATGAAAGCGCTGGGCGGCGCCATGCGCGCGCGGGTCGCGGACTCGCTGGCGGCCGGCTGCGATATCGCGCTCTGCTGCAATTTCGACATGGCGCAAAAAGCCGACGCCATGACGGGGGTGAAAGCGCTGGAAGGCGAGGGCGCGCGCCGCGCGGCCGCGGCGTTGCCGGCGCAAGCGATTGAAGCGGGCGAGGTTGAGGCGGGGTACGAAGAACTTGCCAAGCTGCTCAAACCCGTTACGGCGACCTCTTAAAAAACCGGGGATAATTGACGCTGCCGACAGGGAAGAATCGGCTGATTAGTGCTAATGATGGCGGATGGTGAAGAAATCAGGACAGTCGCGATGACGACGCCGGACACAGGTTCGGGCGAGGACGCATTTGACGCGCCCGAAACCGCGGACGCGGATATTGATGCGTTGATTGTCAATATCGACGGTTACGAAGGCCCGCTCGATGTCCTTCTCGATCTGGCGCGCAGTCAAAAGGTCGATATCAGGCGCATCTCCATGGTCGCGCTGGTGGACCAGTATCTCGTTTTCGTTGGCGAAGCGAAAAAGCGCGACCTTGAACTGGCGGCTGATTATCTGGTCATGGCGGCCTGGCTTGCCTATCTGAAATCGCGCCTGCTCCTGCCGGTCGACGAGGCCGAAGGCGATGAGCCGACCGCCGATGAAATGGCCGCGCGTCTCGCCTTCCAGCTTCAGCGGCTTGAGGCCATGCGCAACGCCGCCGAAGCCCTTCAGGGACGCCCGCAATACAAGATTGATTTCTTCCCGCGCGGCATGGCGGAGGGCGTGCGCGTCGTCAGGACCGCCGACTGGCAGGATACGCTGCTC
>CAMYNO010000018.1 GCA_947259815.1 uncultured Parvularculaceae bacterium | reverse complement strand
ATTGGCGCCGGTCGGTTGATGCAGCTTTCGGAGCTGCTCGAAGTCCCGATCCAGTTTTTCTACGACGATTACGACGAGCAGACAGGGGCCCTCGGATTCGCTGAAAATAGCCCCGGCGATCCGTTCATGGAGCTGCTGCATTCGCAGGAGGGCGTTGAGCTTTGTCGCTACTATGCGTCTATCGATGATCCGACCGTCCGCAAACGCGTGCTCGAGCTTGTCCGATCCATCGCGGAAACAGAAACCACGGCAACCGGCGCCAATAGCTGACGCGGCATTGGACAGCGGGGCGGCCATTGGCTATAGGCCCATCATATAAACTTTTCTTTATATGAAAGGCCCCGGCATTTATGGCGCGTCAGTCCTATCAATTCACCAGCGAAAGCGTCTCGGAGGGACATCCGGACAAGGTTTGCGATCGGATCTCCGATGAAATCGTCGATCTGATTTATCGAGAGGCTGGTAAGGCCGGCATGAGCCCCTGGGATGTGCGGGTTGCGTGTGAGACGCTGACGACGACCAATAAAGTTGTCATCGCCGGCGAGGTGCGCGCGCCTGAAGCGCTCATGGCCAATGGCGGCGTTGAGCCTGCGCCCTTCGTTGATGCGGCGCGCAACGCCATCCGTGACATCGGATATGAGCAGGACGGCTTTCACTGGGAAACCGCAGAGATCGATGTCCTTTTGCATGGTCAATCTGCGGACATTGCTCAAGGCGTTGACCAGGCTGCGGACGCAAATGCAGAGGGCGCAGGCGATCAGGGTATTATGTTTGGCTTTGCCTGTCGGGAAACCGAAGCGCTGATGCCGGCGCCAATTTATTATAGCCATCGCATTCTAAAAGACCTGGCGGACGCGCGCCACGCGGGCGCTGGCGATGCCGGCAGCCTTGGGCCCGACGCAAAAAGCCAGGTAACTGTGCGTTATGAAAACGGGCGCCCGACAGAAGTCACGTCTATTGTTCTGTCTACGCAGCATCTTGATCCTTCCTGGGATTCCGCAAAGGTGCGCGCGGTCGTCTAGCCCTATATTCGCGGCGCTCTGAATGAGATCGAGATTTCGAGAGACTGCGCTTGGCATATCAACCCAACCGGAAAGTTTGTCATTGGCGGTCCGGACGGCGACGCCGGGCTCACTGGCCGTAAGATTATCGTCGATACTTATGGCGGTGCGGCGCCCCATGGCGGCGGTGCTTTTTCCGGAAAAGACACGACGAAGGTTGATCGTTCGGCAGCTTATGCGGCGCGCTACCTTGCCAAAAACATTGTTGCTGCTGACCTGGCGGAGCGTTGCACGATCCAGCTTTCCTACGCGATCGGCGTCGCCCAGCCTCTATCGGTTTATGTCGATACTCACGGCACTGGCCAAGCTGATGAGGAACGTCTTGAGCGCGCTGTGCGCGAGGCGATGGATTTGTCACCCTCTGGCATCCGCCGAACGCTTGACCTTAATCGGCCGGTTTACGCAAGAACCGCCGCATACGGCCATTTTGGACGCGCGCCCGACAATGAAGGCGGCTTTTCGTGGGAACGAACCGATCTCGTTGAAGCGCTGAAATCGGCGCTTTGACGGTCGCCTGCGGCAAAGTGTCACGAATTTCGGATAATAATTTGTGACAAAAGCGTCACAAGCCTGAAATTGCCGTTAATTCGGCGGAGCAATATGGTAAGGCTTGATACGGTCGGTAAAAATCGCTGAAGCTTGGAATGTGTTTCCGAGTGCGTGAAAGCGTCCATTAAAATTTAAACGGGGCAAGAAATGACGGAATTGAAAAACGAACGCGAAAAAATGTTGGCGCGACTCTCTCGTGCGCTGATGGTCGGCGCGCCAGCGGCGCTTTTGCTGGCTGGTTGTTCGCAGGCGGACAACGAAGGCGCGGCTGAAGAAACCGTAGCTGAGGAAGTCGAGGAAGCCGTAGACGCTGTTGAAGAAGCAGCCGACGATGCGACGGAAGCTGCGGAAGAGGCTATTGATGACGCCGCAGAAGCTGCTGAAGAAGCTTATGACGACCTTGAAGAGGCAGCGGAAGAAGCTGTCGAGGAAGCAGAAGAAGCCGCTGAAGACGATCAGTAATCGACGTCGTTTGGCTTAAAAGATTTTGAAGAAGGCGTTTCCTTCGGGAAGCGCCTTTTTTTATTTCAGTGCTGAAACTGCCGCCTCCACTGCGCGCGCGCCGCCAGCGCAATCGGCGAACGGGACGGCGAAGCAGGGAATTTCCTCCGCCCATTGCGCCAACCGCGCCGCAGTCGTTGCAGATACTGCTGGGCCTGCGCAAAGATTGGTGAGCGCATTAAATGCATCGCGCCCGTTTAGCTGGGCGATCTCTTGCGCGGACGCATTTTTTTGTAATTTTGGAATCACGACCACATCGACTGATTGTAATTCTTCAGGGTGCGACGGAAGAGCGAGAAGCACCCCATCGCTTTCATTGGCCCACTGACTAATAAACTGCGATGGTTGCGGCGCATCTTCCATCTTTACCCTGGCTGGCGCCGGCGCCGCGTGAGCCAGGCCTGGCGTCTCGCCCAATAAAACGCCGCCTGCGAGTAGCTCGGCTTTACCCTCTGCGGAAAGGGCGGCGCCAATTCCATCCCACCTCGTGGTTTTTGTGCTCGCGATTAATACGGTCTTCCCATCCATACGCCAGAGGCTGGCGTTCAGAACTGGGGCTGCAAGGCGCGTACGCGCATATTCGGACACCAGGATATCGGCTAGCGCCGGCGCAATCTCCGCCAGGCGTAATCGTGTGCGCAAGAGCTGTGAGTTGAGGGCAATCGCATAACCGGCAGTCTCAGTAAGCACGACAATCTCTGTGGGTTTTGCCTGATCGGGCGAGTCGATGCGCAAGGGACCGATCACGCCTTCGATCCGTGGCGCGATTTCGGGCGAGGAGAGACGAAGCCGATACGCATGATCGGAGAACTTGAAAAAGAGTTCTATCTCTTCATTGGCCGGCCGCGCGAAAATGGGCGCATCCGAGAGCGGCGACATATTGGCGGGCCGCAAGAGCCCCGCGGCGCCCCAGTCCGCGAGCGTATCCCATACCGTCTTAAGGGCTGCATCTTTGGAAACTGGCTCATCGCCGGCAAACGCCGCGAGATCGTTAGCGATTGTTTCTGGCGCGTCACCACCTGTGGCGCGTAGCCATATATAGGCGCCAGCCGTTGATGGCGACATCGGCTGCGCCATGCCGTCCTTATGCAAAGCAATCTTGTCGTCGAATGCGTATTCGCTGGTGTCGTTTGCGGCAAGAATATATCCGTTGCTTGCCGTTGGCGATACGGTGTCGGCAAGCGCAATATCGGCGTGACGCGGCGCCGGGAAAAATGGAAAAAATTCATCGGGCGCCGCTCCCGGATAAACACATTCAAAACCGCCGGCATGTTCTCTTTCTTGCTCGCTGGCGGCGATAAGCGAGGCAAGATTGTCGGGTTCCGCCGATAAGGCGTCCCCATTATTCAAACCGGACATGGCGACAAAATCAGCGACAACGGCGCGCTTGATTTCTTCCTCCATAATGCCGCCAGTTTCCGGCGCTGCGCAGACGCCGAGTGACGGGCTGAGATTGCATTCAAGAAGCCAGGGCTTGAGATCCGCATCGATCATGCAGTCCATGCCGATCAATTCACAACAACCCGGCGCCCAGGCGCCGCTTGCAGTAGTGCGTTCGCGCAACGTATCTCGTGCAGCGATCGCGGTGATTACGGCGATGTCGCGCAAGGCGTCAAAAAGAGGCGCGGGATCGGCGCCGTTTTGCTCAAGCCATCGGCGATAATCGGCAAAGCTATGAAAGACGACCGAATCGTCGACGGCTTCGTTGAGCGCATTCACATCGGGGTTCGTCAGATGGGCGTAGAGATTGCCGAAGTCGCCATCGCTATATGGTTCGGACGCGAGTTTTACGAACCCTTCCTTGTAGAGATAAACCCGCAGCGGTTCAGCCGACATGATCGCCAGATAACACCGCAGGACATATTTGCGCCCGTCATAAAGATGCGGGCGTTTGAGATATTCCTGAACGAGCATCTTTTCGTCGATGGGCGCTGTGCCCGCATCGGCTGAAACAGATATGCCCCGTCCGCGCGAGAGACTTTTTGGTTTGAAGATCCAGCGTTTTTCCGGGTCTGCGAAAGCGTCTTTCTGTAATGCGTGATATCCTTCAGGCATCAGGTAGCTGCGCGGGAAGAATTGATATTTTTCCTGCAATTCAGCGGGCGCGCGACGGCGCGCCGTATCCAGCGTTTCAAACAGCTTGGATTTCACCGTCAGCGCGTGATTGCCCGGCATGTGATTGACCCACTGACCGGGGCGCATGTTTTTGTAAATGCTGCGCGCCGGCATGCCCGTATGCCAACAGGCGTCCCAGTTCGTTTCGTCCCCTGCGGTCCACAAATCGGGATCGAGCGCGCCGATAAAGAATTTGTCCTGTGCGGGCACTTTTTTCGCACCAGTCCAGTATCGTCGCTTCGTCATCTCGTATGCCCCCTGTCCGGACCACAATTGGCGCGAACATTGACGCCATGCAAGCTTGGTTGCCCGCATTGTCGGCGTTATAGACCGGTCATGGACGAGCAAGGCTACATTTCCAATCTCTATGGACGACGGCAAGACAAGCCTTTGCGAGCGCGCCCGGCGCGCTTGATGGAGGAGTTTCTGCCGCGCGTTGCGACGCCGGACCCCGGCGTGGGAGAAATCGATCCCGCGACAATGTTTTCTGGGAAACGGGAAATCTGGTTCGAGGTGGGTTTTGGCGGCGGCGAACATATCGCCTGGCAGGCGGCGCAGAACCCCGATGTCGGCTTGATAGGTGCGGAACCCTTCGTCAATGGCGTTGCAAAACTCTTGTCAAAGGTTGACGAAGGCGGCCTTGAAAATATCCGCATCCATTTCGGCGACGCCCGCCCCCTCATGGAGGCGTTGTCTACTGGATCGCTGACCAAAATATTCGTGTTGCATCCTGACCCCTGGCCGAAGAAACGTCACTTCAAACGCCGCATCATTAGCCCGTGGTTTTTTAAGGAAGCATCCCGGTTGCTGCGCTCCGGCGGTGAATTGCGCGTCGCCTCAGACATTCCCGACTATATTCGCTGGACGTTGATGCACGGACAGAACGCGCCTTCGTTTGAATGGGCCGCAATCTGTGCAGACGACTGGAATGTGCGGCCCGCTGACTGGCCGCAGACGCGGTACGAAGCAAAAGCCGCTCGTGAGGGCCGTGCACCTGCGTATCTCAAATTTCGACGGATATAGCGTTCCGCTAATCGTAATGTGACTTGATGGTCTAATACAAAACGAGTTTCGTGTGAGCAGACGTTGCGAAGGAAACCGTATGCCGGCCTTGCGGGTGCAAAAATTTCTGGCGGTTCTTGTTGGCGCCGCGCTCACAACCGGGTGTGTGCAATTGACCCTCGCCTGGGCGGGCCTTGAGCCGCGCGGCGCCGCCGCGACGCCGGCAATCTTTGCGGGCGAAAATCCGGATAAGGATTTGTGGAACACTGAAAGGACAGTGCAAATTCGCAGTCTGCTTGAGCGCCATATTATTGGCGCGATGCCCGACGCCTCATCGACGCAGGTGCTGAGTAAGCGAACGATAGACGAGGCGGCTTTCAATGGCGCGGGGCGTCTGGAAGAGTGGAGGATTTCAGCGACCGCGACGTTCAACGGCGTCGCTGTAGAGACCTCGCCAGTCTTGGGTGGCGATGGGTTTTTGGTCCAACTCGTCACGCCAAATGGAGCGTCTGGCCCTGTTCCCATTATTATGATGGAAACATTCTGTCCATCGTGGGACGCCATGCCCCATTTGGGCGTGACAAAACCGGAAGATGCGCGCTCGATGAGCGGCGGTTTTTTCGGCGGCGTTGCAACATACGTATTCGGACGTTTTATCTGCACGCCGCCTTACGAAGAAATTTTGCGGCGCGGCTATGCGGTGGCTTCATTTTATCCAAGCTCGGTTGTGCCGGACAGCGCGGAAGAAGGACTTGCGGAACTTGCGCGGCTTTCCGCCGGTTACGATGACAACGAAACCCGGTGGGGGGCCATCGGTGCCTGGGCCTGGCTTTATGGGCGCATGACTGACGCATTCGAAACGGATGACCGTTTCGACAGGGACGCATTTATCGTTTGGGGCCATTCGCGCTACGGCAAAGCGGCGCTTTACGCCGCCGCCTTTGATGAGCGAATTGACGCCGTTATCGCACACCAGTCAGGCACGGGCGGCGCATCCTTGAACCGCAATAAGCCGGGGGAAAGCATTGCCGGCATGACGAAACAATATCCGCATTGGTTCGCGCGCGCTTATGCCGACCTTGCCGGCGGAGAGACTGAAATACCGGTGGACCAGCACCATTTATTGGCCCTGATCGCGCCGCGCCCGATCATGCTTGGCAATGCGCGGCGCGATGTTTGGTCAGATCCCAACGGCGCCTTTCGCGCCGCCATGGGCGCCGATCCGGTATGGGAAATGTATGGCGCCGACGGTTTATCGCAGGCGCGGCTCGATATCTGGAAACCCCACGCTGATATTGCGTTCTGGATAAGGCCGGGAACCCACGGCGTTGTCGAAGAAGATTGGCCGGCGTTTCTTGAATTCCTCGATGCTCACTTTGGGCCCGTGACAAGCGCCGCCGTTCGTGGTTGATCTGCCGGCAATTATGACCGCAGCAGATATCATCGACGACGAAAAACAGGCGAGCGCTAACCTGCCGCATATCTATGCGGGCGCGCCTGACAGCGTTTCTTTTCGCAAGCTCCGCAAGCGTCTTCTGCGCCAGACACTGGATACGGTCCAGCGTTTTGGGTTGGACACCGCGCGAGCGGATGGCGCGCCGCAACGCTGGCTGGTTTGCCTTTCCGGCGGCAAGGATAGCTATACGTTGCTCGCCGCGCTGATGGATATGAAGTGGCAAGGCGCTTTGAAGGCGGAACTGATCGCGTGCAACCTCGATCAGGGGCAGCCTGGATTTCCCAAGCATGTTTTGCCGGACTATCTGGACGGCCTCGGGGTCGCGCATCGCATCATCACCGAGGACACCTATTCAATTGTCACGGATAAGGTGCCGGAAGGCCGGACATTCTGTTCGCTATGTTCGCGATTGCGCCGGGGGATTCTTTATCGTGTCGCCCGTGAGGAAAGCTGTGATGCTATCGTCCTCGGTCATCATCGCGATGATGCTCTTGAGACCTTCATGATGAACTTGTTTCACGGCGGACGGCTCGCGGCGATGCCGCCCAAACTGCTCAACGACGAAGGCGATGTTTTTGTGTATCGCCCGTTGTTGCAATGTGCCGAAAGGGACATTGAGAAATTCGCCGCCGCCATGGCGTTTCCGATTATCCCCTGCAATCTTTGCGGATCGCAGGACGGGTTGCAGCGCGTTGCCATGAAGGAACTGCTCGACCAATGGGAAGCGCGCTCGCCCGGACGGCGGGAAGTGATGTTTCGGGCGCTACAGAATGTGCGCCCCAGTCATCTTGCCGATGATCGGATCTGGAATTTTGCCGGGCTTGAAAAAAGCCTAGCGCCGACCGCCGAACATTCCGCCAAGGATTGAGAAGATCAAGAGCGGCAGGCCCCAGGCGACAATGAAACCGCCGCCCGCATATGCAGCGCCATGCAGGGTTGTCGGCACGGCCGGCTCGAACTGTTCGCGCACAGACATGGCGATATCGCGATCATAGGTCCGCGCAAGGATCAATGGTCGAACATAGTCCGTTGCAGTGTTCATTTCGCTGAGATGGGCGGCAAGATATTCAAGACGCTCTACGGCCATGCGGTAATTGGAACAGAAGGCGTCGAGGAGGTCGGTCGCCGTGCGGCACTCTTCCATCGCTGTTTCGCGCGTATACCCGTAGTCGCGGATCTCCGCCTCTTGTGATTCCACGATCGACGTCAGCTCGTCGACGCGGCCTTCCAGATTTTGCATATATTGCAGTGTGAAGCCCGGCCCCTGGCTCGCGATAACCGCGCCGGCGATGCCGAGAATGAATGCTAAAAACCGCCCCATGACGTATGACCCCTCAAATCCGCCAGTGAACCCCGATGACGGGTGGATTGTGACCGAAATGCCCGCGAAAATCCACCGGAAAGACAGGGCGCGGGGCTGACAAACGGGCGACGGCGCCCTATATGACGCCCAAACGCTATTCGAAAAATCGGAAGCGGGCCCCGCGGGGCCCGCTTTTTCGTTACAACAGAGGCCACTTGGCGCTGCTGGAAGACCGTTTAATAGCCCTGATCGAGCCGGTTGTTGAAACCGCCGGGTTCGAGCTTGTGCGCGTGCGTGTCACCGGCGGAAATACGAAAACGCTGCAAGTCATGGCTGAACGGTCCGATCACACGATGACAGCGGAAGATTGCGCGCGATTATCGCGCGCCTTGTCGCCGGCGCTCGAAGAAGCCGACCCGATCGAGGGACATTACAATCTTGAAGTGTCTTCTCCCGGCATTGACCGGCCGCTGGTGCGGTTAAAAGATTTCGACGCGTGGCAGGGTTGGCCGGCAAAGCTGGAGCTGAACCGGCTTGTCGAGGGCCGCAAACGTTTTTCCGGCGTTGTCGCCGGTGTCGATGACGGCAAAGTCGCGTTCGATATTGAGGGTGAGGATGAGACCGCTCTTTTTCCGCTTGAGTGGGTTGCGACAGCGAAACTTGTGCTCACAGAAGAATTGATACGGGAAAGCCTGAAGTCAGGCGACGCCCAGCTGAAAAGCGCCGCAGATGACGGCGAAGGAGATGAAGAAATGACGGAGACGCTTCAATGAACGCGGTCAGCGCCAATAAGCTGGAACTCATCCAGATTGCTGATGCGGTAGCTCGGGAAAAGTCGATCGACAAATCGCTTGTCATCGACGCCATGGAGGATGCGCTCGCGCGCGCCGCTCGCTCGCGTTACGGCCATGAGACAAATGTCCGCGCTGAAATTAATCCGCAGACGGGCGAAACCAAACTCTGGCGTTTGCTTGAGGTCGTTGAGGAAATCGAAAACGACGCGGCGGAGATCGTGATTAGCGATGCGCGCCAGCGCAATCCGGAAGCCGAAGTCGGCGATTTCATGTCTGAACCGCTTCCACCCATCGACTTTGGCCGTGTTGCGGCAATGGCTGCAAAACAGGTGATTACGCAGAAGGTCCGCGATGCAGAGCGAGACCGTCAGTATGAAGATTTCAAAGACCGCATTGGCGAAATCATCAACGGCATTATCAAGCGCGTTGAATATGGCCATGTGATCGTGGACCTTGGCAAGGCGGAGGCGATTATTCGCCGCGACCAGCAATTGCCGCGTGAGAATTATCGCAATGGCGAGCGCGTGCGCGCTTATATTGTCGATGTCCGGCGTGAAACCCGCGGTCCGCAAATCTTCCTGTCGCGCGCCCATCCGCAATTCATGGCCAAGCTGTTCGAACAGGAAGTGCCGGAAGTTTATGATGGCGTGATCGAGATCAAGGCTGTTGCCCGCGACCCGGGTAGCCGCGCCAAGATTGGCGTTTTCTCTAACGATCCCGGTATTGACCCGGTCGGCGCTTGCGTCGGTATGCGCGGCTCGCGCGTTCAGGCTGTGGTCAATGAACTGGGCGGGGAAAAGATCGATATCGTGCCCTGGTCGCCGGACGATGCAACCTTTGTCGTTAACGCGCTGGCGCCGGCTGAAGTCGCAAAAGTCGTTCTCGACGAGGAGCTGGAGCGTATTGAAGTCGTGGTGCCTGATGAGCAGCTTTCGCTTGCAATCGGTCGTCGCGGCCAGAATGTGCGTCTTGCCTCGCAGCTTTCCGGTTATGAAATCGACATCATGACCGAGGAAGAAGAAAGCGCCAAACGCCAGGAAGAATTCAAGCGGCGGTCGGAACGTTTCATGGAAGGTCTCGATGTCGATGATATGATGGCTGGCCTTCTGGTTTCAGAGGGTTTTTCTCGCATCGAGGAAATTGCTTTCGTCAACCTTGATGAACTCGTTGATATTGACGGACTCGATGAGGAAACAGCGGAAGAGCTTCAGGCCCGGGCGAAGGACTTCATCGAGGAAGAAAATAAAAAGCTCGATGAAAAACGTAAGGAAATGGGCGTTTCGGATGATATTCTTGAGGTCGAAGGGCTTGATCTGAAGATGGTCGTTGCGCTTGGCGAAAACGACGTGAAGTCACTGGAAGATTTCGCTGGTTGTGTCACGGACGATCTGGTCGGGTGGACCGAGCGGGTCGATGGCGAACGCAAACATTTCGACGGTATTCTTGAATCTTTCGGCATGTCGGCGGAAGTCGCGGAAGACATGATCATGAAAGCCCGCGTCAAAGCGGGCTGGGTAACAGAAGAAGAGCTCGCCGCTATGCGCGCCGAAGAAGAGGCCGCGGCGGCGGCGGCAGCTGCGGAAACTGAGGAGGCGGTCGCTGGCGCAAGCGCTTGAACAGAATACGGCGTCTGCTGACGATCCGCGCGAGCGGCGATGTATTGTCGCCGGGACAAGCGGTTCGCCCGATGGGCTGATCCGGTTTGCGCTTTCGCCTGACGGCGTCGTGGCGCCGGATTTCTCCGGCAAGTTGCCGGGACGCGGCGCATGGGTGACGGCGCGCCGCGATATGGTCGATGCGGCGGTGGGACGGCGTCTGTTTTCGCGGGCGTTCAAGGCGCCGGTTCAGGTCGGCGACGATCTCGGCGCCGTGGTCGATGCAGGGCTGGCGAAGGCGGCGCTTTCAGCGCTGGGGCTGGCGCGGCGGTGCGGTGATGTAGTTCTTGGCTTTGAGAAAGTCCTGTCGGCGCTGAAGTCGAAAAAGGCGGCGGTTTTAATCGCTGCATCGGACGGCGCCGAAGACGGACGAAAAAAAATTGCGTCTAAAGCGCAGAATATT
>CAMYNO010000017.1 GCA_947259815.1 uncultured Parvularculaceae bacterium | reverse complement strand
TTCGGGTCGTTTCGCCAGCAATACGCGCCCGTCACGGTCTATCAATGCGCATGCGGCCACCAAAAGTAGCTTCGCCATATTTTCGCCTTAATCGATACGCGACGGAGATTACCGCGCAGTTTCGCCTGTTACTAAATTTTTAACGGAGATAAGCCGGACCTGAATAGATCAGGAATCTTCGCCGGCCGGACTGACACTCGATTCACGAAGCACGGGACGCGGCTCCCCCGGCGCGATTGGCGGCGGCAATGACGGCGGCCGCTCGATTTCCGGGCGATAGTAAACAACGCGATTTTCATCTTCGAGTTCGCTCAACAACTGGGCAATCGTCTCATTGCGGAGAAATTCCTGAATTTCATCCTCGACCTCGGACAGAGTCTTCGCACTCGTCGGCCTGCGGGCCAGAACCTGAATAATATGCCATCCAAATTCTGTCTCGAAGGGCGGAGAAACCTCGCCGACGGGCGTGCGGAAAGCGACATTGGCGAAATTTCTCGCCATTACCCCGCGGGCGAACCAGCCGATTTCGCCGCCGACCGGCGCCGTCGCCCGGTCAATCGAGCGCTCCCGCGCCAATTGCGAGAAATCCGCCCCGCCTTGCAGCAAGGCGACAATCTCGCCGGCGGCTTCTTCGGTTTACACCAGAATATGGCGCGCGCGAACCTCATCGCCGATCTGCATGATTTTGCGCTGTTCGTCGTAATAACGCTGGATTATTTCCGGCTTTACTTCCTGGTCGACGCGGGACTGGATAAGCGACGCAGCCAGAATTCGATCCCTTGCGGTGTTAACCCGGCGCAGAACCGAAGGCGTGCGGTGCAACCCGTCATTCTCGGCCGCCCGCGCCAGCAGGCGTTGCTCAACATAGGATTCAACCAGACCACGCTCAAACGCTGCCTCGACCGTTAATGTTTCGCCGGGCGACTGTATGCCGGAGGAGCGGGTCGCAGCGGCGATTTCGGAAAGGTGGACGAATCGCGCGCCGATTCGCGCCAAGATCGGGTCATCTTCATCGATGGGCGGGCGGTTTGCGCCGCCGGCGACATGAATAACGCTGTCGTTTTCCCGCAGGAGATCGGCAATCCACAACCCGCAGATAACGATCGCAACGCCGCATAGCGCGCTGTAGGCGCGCCCGGTCCGGGTCGGCAGCCACAAGATGAGGCTGTGCAGCACCTGACCAAGAAGCGCCAGACCGTGCAGGATCGCCTCGCCCAGACGTCGCGCCAGCAGCTTCACCGCGCGCCACAGCGCCGAATCAAGCGCGGATGCGAGCCGCCAGGTCGTGATCGAGAATTTGCCGATGGCGCGCAGGACGATCATCGCGATCCGGCCGACGAAACGTCCCACAATCAACGCCAGCTCGCCGGCGGCCCTCAGCGCTATCATGACGCCAGCGCCGACTATCCTTAAGATAGCCGCAAACCGGTCCGACTTAGGCCTGGGCTGAGGCGCGGGCGCAGGCTCTGGCCCCTGCGCCTCACCGGCTGTGTTGTTTTCCTGCGTATTCATAACCGGCGTCGCCGTCCTGACGTTTCGTTGACAGGCCCCGGCCCCGTCACTATCTCTCCGGCGGTCCTTCGGGGCGCAAAATCAACTAAGCCGGTGATCGGCGCCGCTCCAGCATCCGTGTGGAGCGCGATACTAGGATTCACCGCTCCATAAAGGCCGGAACTCCATGGCGCTGCTTGGCATAGCGAAAAAGATCTTCGGTTCATCTAACGATCGCCGTCTAAAGCCCTTATGGCGTCGCATCGAAGCGGTTAACGCGCTTGAAGACGAGATCGCCAAACTATCCGATGATGCCCTGATTGCCCAAACTGAAAAGTTAAAAGCGCGGCATAAAGAGGGAGAAAGCCTCGATAGCCTGCTCGAAGAGGCGTTTGCGACGGTCCGCGAGGGGGCAAAACGCGCCCTTGGCCAGCGTCACTATGACGTCCAGCTTGTGGGCGGCATGGTCATGCACCAGGGCAATATCGCCGAAATGAAGACCGGCGAGGGTAAAACCCTGGTCGCAACGCTGCCGGTCTATCTCAACGCCCTCACCGGGCGCGGCGTTCATGTCATCACCGTTAACGATTACCTCGCCAAGCGCGACGCGGAATGGATGGGCCGGGTCTATGAGCGTCTCGGCATGAAAACCGGCTGTATCGTGCACGGATTGTCGGACGAGGAACGCCGTGACGCCTACGCCGCCGACATTACCTACGGCACCAATAACGAATTCGGCTTCGACTATCTCCGCGACAATATGAAGACCGAACTGACGCAGATGGTGCAGCGCGGTCATCATTTCGCGATTGTCGATGAGGTCGATTCCATCCTCATCGACGAAGCGCGCACGCCCCTCATCATCTCCGGCCCGACGGAAGATAAATCCGAACTTTATCTCACCATCGACGGCTTCATGCCTCGGCTCGATGAAGAAGACTACGAAATCGACGAAAAAGCCCGCTCCGTCACGCTGACCGAAGAAGGCAACGAGAAAATCGAAGAGCTTCTGCGTGAGGCTGACCTGCTCGACGGCGAAAACCTTTACGACAGCGGCAACATTTCCGTCGTCCACCATGTCAATCAGGCGCTGAAAGCCCACAAGGTTTTCCAGCGGGATAAAGACTACATCGTCCGCAACAACAAAGTTGTTATCATCGACGAGTTTACCGGACGCATGATGGAGGGCCGGCGCTGGTCCGACGGTTTGCACCAGGCGGTTGAGGCCAAGGAAAAGGCCGATATCCAGCCCGAAAACCAGACGCTCGCGTCAATCACGTTCCAGAATTATTTCCGGCTCTATGAAAAGCTCGCCGGCATGACCGGTACGGCGCTCACGGAAGAAGCCGAGTTCGCCGACATCTACAAGCTCAGCGTCTTCGAAATCCCGACCAACAAGCCGGTTGCGCGCGAAGACATGGATGATGAACTCTACATGACGGCGCAGGAGAAATATAAAGCCATCGTCCTGCAGATTGCTGAATGCGTAAAGCGCGGACAGCCCGTTCTCGTCGGCACGGTTTCAATTGAAAAATCGGAGCATCTCTCCGAATTGCTCTCCGATAAAAAATTCTTCAAATCTGTCGCGGCGGACCTTCATAAACGCATCGACGCGCTCAAAGACAAAGAGGCCGAGTTCAAGGCCGAATTGAAAGAACGCGCCGCTTATCTTGAGGAACTCGCCAAGAACAAAGTTCCGATCGCCCACAATGTTCTGAACGCGCGCTATCACGAACAGGAAGCAGACATTGTCTCAGATGCGGGCGCGCCGAATGCGGTGACAATCGCAACGAACATGGCCGGCCGCGGGACCGACATCCAGCTTGGCGGCTCCGTCGATAAATACCTTCTCGATCACTTGTCCGAAGGCGACGACGAAGAGACAATCAAACGCAAGCGCGCGGAAATCGAGGCCAAGGTCGCCGAGAACAAACAAAAAGCGCTGGATGCCGGCGGGCTTTTCGTTCTCGCCACGGAACGTCACGAAAGCCGCCGTATCGACAACCAGCTGCGCGGTCGTTCCGGACGTCAGGGCGATCCCGGCGGCACGAAATTCTTCCTCTCGCTCGAAGACGACCTCATGCGGATTTTCGGGTCCGGCATGGAAAAAATGCTGAAGCGGTTTGGCATTCAGCCCGACGAATCTATCGAGCACCCATGGTTCACTAAGGCCGTCGAAACCGCGCAGAAAAAGGTCGAGCAGCGCAATTTCGACATGCGCAAAAACGTCCTCAAATTCGACGACGTCATCAACGACCAGCGCAAGGCCATATTCGAACAGCGCATTGAATTCATGTCCGCCGACAAGGTTGACGATATCATCGACGACATGCGCGCCCAGCTGGTCGACGATCTCGTCGCTACCCATATCCCTGCGAAATCATATGCGGAGCAATGGGATATCGAGGGCCTGCAAAAAGACCTGAAGGAACTTTTCGGGCAAAGCTTCTCCGTCGATCAATGGGCGAAAGAAGAAGGCGTCGCCGATACGGAAATCTCCGACCGCCTGATTGAAGCGGTCAATGCCCATTACGCCAAGCACGCCGCGGAGATCATCGGCATGGCCCGCGAAATGGGCGATCAGGATCCGGAAAATTTCGTGCGCTCGATCGAAAAACGAATTCTCCTGATGAACCTCGACACCAACTGGCGCGAACACCTTCAAACGCTGGATCATCTGCGCTCGGCTGTCGGATTGCGCGGCTATGGCCAGCGCGATCCGGTCAATGAATTCAAGACCGAGGCGTTTGCTTTGTTTGAAGGGCTGCTTGACGGATTGCGCCGGGATGTGACGCGAACATTGATGCATGTTCGCGTGCGCGGCGCAGAACAACCGGTTCCGCAGCCACAGCCGATCAAGACCGTTGAAACCCATGCAAATCCGCAAACCGGCGAGAATGAGATGGCGTTTGCAGACGCCGGCACCTTGCGCGCCCGCGCAGCCGGCGCCCAGGTCGATCCGAACAATCCGGAAACCTGGGGCCGCGTGCCGCGCAATTCGCCCTGCCCTTGCGGATCAGGCAAGAAATACAAGCAGTGCCACGGGTCTATTTAGGATAGACCGTCGCCGTCCATGTAATCTTTGCAAAGATCATAGACCATGCCGTTCTCCCCGGCGAAAGCCGGGGTCCATGGCTCTACAAGCTAATGCCTGCGTTCATG
Source organism: uncultured Parvularculaceae bacterium (assembly GCA_947259815.1). Taxonomy (GTDB): domain Bacteria; phylum Pseudomonadota; class Alphaproteobacteria; order Caulobacterales; family Parvularculaceae; genus Hyphococcus. Next base: position 1,475 of record CAMYNO010000017.1, on the reverse strand, counting down.
GATCCCGGCTTTCGCCGGGAAGAACAGGGTCGATAATGTTAAACTGACATCGTCCTAAAACGTCCCACGCAACGCGACCGAGAAATTCCGTCCCGGCAATGGCGCGATATCCTTCAGGAATGACGTATGCTGACGGGCTTCCTCGTCGGTGACGTTATTCGCCCTGAGATGCACGGCCAGTCCCCCGTCTTCTCCAAGCGGGCGGTACACAACGCCGAAATTCAGAACCTGATAGCCATTCGTCGGGAGTTCGAGCGCAGCCGTACGCGTCTGCTTCGCCGCAATTTCAACCTCGCCGCGCAAGTCTAGGTATGGCGATTTTGCTTCCAGGCCGAGGATCGACCGGAAAGGCGGAATGCGCGGGGCGTCGTCGCCTTCAGCAAAGTCCGCCCTCACATAATCGGCCTGCACCCGCCCGAGAATGTCGAAAGCGCCGGCGGAGAATAGATCAATGTCCGCTTCGGCCTCAAAGCCACGGAAGGCCGCATCGCGGGCCACGAATTCGAAGACGGGCAGGCCGTCTTCCTCCAGACCGTTCGGGATAAGCGCAACGAAGTCGCTATAATCAGTGTAGAACCCGTTCACCGTCGCGGAGATCGGCCCGAACTCGGCATGCACCGTCGCTTCAACCCCAAGCGCAGTTTCTACGCCAAGGTTCGGATCGCCGACTTCGAAAGCGTTTGTCGCCAGATGCGGTCCGTCGGAAAATAACTCTTCCGGCGCGGGCGCGCGTTCGGTGCGGAAGGCATTGACGCTCAAAAACACAGCCTCCACCGGCTCAAACCCGAGGCCGCCGGAGACACTTACCGTATCGAAAGTGCGCTGTTGCGCTATGCTCACCGCCTCGACATCGGTGTGTTCATACCGACCGGCGAGCTGGAAATGCCATGCGCCGGTTTCAAATTCGCGAACCGTAAATACGCCGAATTGGTCGGTGACATTGGGCGGGGTGAAGGCTTCATCGCCAATGGCGGCAAAGTCGCGATGGCGAAACTGGAAGCCTGACGCGCCGCGGAAATTCCCGAACTGCCGCTCAACCAGTTCAAGACGCCCTTCATAGCCTTCATTGGTGAAAGTCGTGCCAATCTCGGCGCCTTCAAGTTCCTGATGAACATAATCGGCGTAGCCGAAACGAATTTTAGCGGTCTCGAAAATCAGGAAGTCTTTATTGACCTCTCCCATGAGATCGATGCGGTCCTGCTCCAGATCGATGCGGACGCTTTCTTCTTCCTCTTCCTCGGCTTCTTCGCCCTCCTCGCCTTCTTCATGATGTGCGCCGGGAACGCCGTAATTGGAACGCGAACGCTTCACGGAGATACCGAAGAAACCATCGTCAAAGACAATGGAGGCGCCGACCGCGCCACTCTTTGATTCAAGGCTGGTGTTTTCAACTGTGCCGAAGACTTCTTCTTCCTCTTCTTCGCCTTCCTCACCGCCTTCGGCTTCTTCAAGGGCTCGAAAGCGGGCCGATTCAG
>CAMYNO010000016.1 GCA_947259815.1 uncultured Parvularculaceae bacterium | reverse complement strand
GTGCACGCTGCCGACCACTAACAAATCTTCCCGCGCGGTGTTCACAGGGCCAACCGCGACGCCGGGATCAAACGGCTCAAACGAAAACGACCAGGAGTTAAAACAATGGAAGTAGATGCAGCAAAACTGATCGGGGCCGGTCTCGCCACTATCCCGCTCGCCGGCGCAGGCGTTGGCCTTGGCCTTATCTTCGGCAACTTTCTGACCGGCGCCTTCCGCAATCCGTCCGCCGCCGCCGCCAACCAGCCGACCATGCTGCTCGGCTTTGCGCTGACAGAATTTACCGGCCTTCTCGGCTTTACGATCTCGATCCTGATCCTGCTCAACGTATTTTAATCGAGCATTATTTCAGGAGCTGATCCTTTGTCCGTTTTCGCATTCGTCACGGCCGCCGCTGCAGCGGCTGCGGAAACCGCCCACGGCGCAGAAGCGTCAGGCGGTCTGCCGCAGCTCGATATGTCGACATGGCCGAGCCAGCTTTTCTGGCTCGCTGTCACTTTCGGCATTCTTTACTGGCTCATGGCGGGACGCTTCCTCCCGGCAATCGGCGGCGCAATCGAGGAACGACGCGATCGTATCGCGGACGATCTCGACACCGCGTCCGAGTTTCGCGGCGAGGCCGAGGCGGCGGAGACGGCCTATAATCAGGCGCTTGCCGACGCAAAGGCAAAGGCGCAGGCAATCGCGGCCGATACGCGCGCCGAAGTCGATGCTGAAATCGCCGAGATGCAGGCGGAAACAGACGCAAAGCTGCAAGCACAGGTGCAAGCGGCCGAAGCGCGCATAAATGAAATGAAGCGTGAAGCCGCGGTAAAGGTCGATGAGGCCGCCGCCGATACAACGCGTTCAATCGTCGAACGCCTGATTGACGAAGCACCGACAGACGACGCCGTCGCCCGCGCCATGACAAACGTCGCGCGTTAGGAAGTAGCCATCATGATCTCTTTCGTCGTACTCGCCGCCGCCGCCGCAGAAGAAACGCACGATGCCGCGTCGGGCGGGCTCTTTGCCGAAACGTCATTTTGGGTGTTGCTCGCTTTCCTGATCGTGATCGGTGTTTTCATCCGCGCCGGCGTCCACAAGACGATGGCGTCGGGCCTCGACAAGCGCGCCAACCGGATTGCCGACGAAATCAACGATGCGCGCAAAATGCGCGAAGAAGCCCAGGAGCTTTTGGCGCAATATCAGCGCAAGCAGCGCGAAGCCGAAACCGAAGCTGCTGCGATCATCGAACAAGCCAAGAAAGACGCAAAAATTCTGGCTGCCGAAGCACGGGACAAAATCAATGCACAAATGGAGCGGCGCGCCAAGGCTGCTGAAGACAAGATAGCCCGGGCCGAAGCCCAGGCCCTTTCCGAAGTGCGCGGGAAAGCCGCCGATCTTGCAATCTCCGCCGCGCGGGAGATCATCCGCGAGCGGATGGATACCGGCGCCCAGAACGCCTTTGTCGAGAAATCGATTGCAGAGTTACGCGGCAAACTGAATTAACCGCAGCATTCCCAAACCCTGACAGTCAAAAAATTCCCATTCCAAGACCCGCCGCGATCGTCGCACCCAGATCGCGGCATTTTTTTAACTCAGCTTCGGGAATAGTTTTTTCAGCCAGTATTTCTTCGGGCGTTTGCGCATGCGTGCAGACAATGAGCGGCGGCTGGACCTCTTTCAAACGCCAACCGGTAGCGATACGCGCGGTCTGCCGCGCTGCATTTTCGCCATCGGACCCCGCGCATACCATCTGCGCATAAGGCCGGCCCTCTATTTTTCCCAGCACCGGATAATAACACCGGTCGAAGAAGTCTTTCATGACGCCGGCGATGGCGGCGAGATTTTCCGGCGCAGCGAAAATGTACCCGCCAGCGTTCAGAAGATTTTCGGGCCCCGCTTCGGGCGCCGACACCAGCAGGGTATCTGTTTCCGACTGGGCGCCATCCGCAGCGGCTTGCGCCATCTGGCGTGTTCCACCGGTTTTCGAGTGATAAACGATGAGAAGTCGAGCCATCACTCCGCCGCGCGATATTCTTCCGGCGCCATCGGTTTGAAGCGCGCAACTAAATCATTTAACGGAATGGATGCGCCGGTTTCCTGTTGAATGCGCACATGGATGCTCTTTAAGTTGCGCGCGTGCGCAGCGCCACACGAATGGGCAATCATGGCTACGTCCTTACGCATTTTTTCGACATAGCTTGCAACGCGTGGTGCCTTCACCTTTGGATCAAGCCCGCCCTGCAATGATTTTTTGTGGGTCGTCACACCCGTCGGACAGTTATTCGTATGGCACCGCATCGCCTGAATACATCCAATTGAGAACATGAAACCGCGCGCCGTGTTCACCACATCAGCGCCAGCGCAATAGGCCCATGCAACCTCCGCCGGCGTCACGAGCTTGCCCGAGGCAATCACCTTGATGCGGTCGCGCAGGCCCCGTCGTTGCAAAATATCCGTCAGCATGGGGAGCGCCTGTTTAAGCGGCAGCCCCACATTGTCCATCAGCGACATCGGCGCCGCACCAGTGCCGCCATCGCCGCCGTCCAGCGTGATGAAATCGGGCGCCGACTGAATACCGCGCCGCTCAATAGCGTCGCAAAGATCATCGACCCAGCCATACGCCCCCAGCACCGTCTTGAACCCTGTCGGCAATTTCGAAACACTTCTTACGCGCTCAATAAAATCCAGAAGCTCATCGACATTGTCGATTTCAGGATGACGGTTGGGGCTGATCGACGCTTTACCGGCGGGAATTCCGCGAATTTTTGCAATCTCTCGCGTCACTTTTACCGCAGGCAAAATACCGCCTTTGCC
>CAMYNO010000015.1 GCA_947259815.1 uncultured Parvularculaceae bacterium | reverse complement strand
TCGCGGTTGGCCCTGTGAACACCGCGCGGGAAGATTTGTTAGTGGTCGGCAGCGTGCACCGCATCATTCAGGTAAATGCAGGTCAGGATGGCGAAGACGTATGCCTGCAGGAAGGCGACAAGAAATTCGAGCGCGGTGACGGCGGTCGCGCCGAGGAACGGCAGCAAGCCGACCACGGAAAGCACGCCGCCCGCGCCGATCAGCGACACGACGAAGCCGGCGAACAGTTTGAGGATGATATGGCCGGCGAACATGTTTGCGAATAGCCGGATGGCTAGCGAAAGCGGGCGCGAGAGGAATGATACAACCTCAATCGGCACCAGCAGCGGATACATGTAAATCGGCAAGCCGGACGGTGCGAAAAGCTTGAAAAAGCCAAGGCCGTTTTTCCAGAAACCATATACAATAACGATCGTAATCGTCAGCATCGCGAGTGCGAGCGTCACGACGAGATGACTTGTCGTCGTGAATGTATGGGCCGCGTGCGGCAGGCCCGGCAATGTGGGGAACAGGCCAAAGAGGTTCGCAATCAGGATCCAGAGGAATAACGTGAATACGTAGGGAAAGAACTTCCGTCCCTCCGGCCCGATCGTGTCACGCACGAGATCCGATACGAATTCGTAAAGCACTTCCGCCGTCGACTGCAGACGGTTCGGAATAATCGCGGCGCGGCGGGTGGCGGCGGCGAAAAAGAGGATGATCGCGCCGGTGCAGATCAGCATCCAGATCGCGGAATTCGTCAGCGAAATATCGATTGAGCCAAGGCTGAGATCGACAATGCGAACAATCTCGAATTGTTCCATAGGGCTGGCGGCGCGAAACGTCTGCATGGTCTTTTCTTTTTTCCCGTCTCACTCCTGCGGCTAACGGAAGCCGCAGATCCTTGCCTATTTCATTGAGCGCGCGAGATTGCGCAGCCCGGCCGCAAAGCCAACTCCGATCCCGACGAGGATAAGCCAAGGGCTCGTTCCCAGCCAGCGATCAAGCAGGTAACCGATCACCATGCCGACGATCAGCCCCGCCAGGAGATCGGACGAAGCGCGCAGCGCTTTGCCCCATGCGGCGCCGCTTCCCCCTCTGGGTTCTTCCGGCTCGTTCTCGGCGCGCACGGCGTCGAGACGATCGGAAAACTCATCCAGGGATGACGACGCCTTCCTCGCGGCGCCTTCTTTATCGTCGGAAGTCGCCATTCTAACTGCCCGAAAACGGGCGCGAAACGAACGCTCGCGCCCCTCGAAATCGCGGCGGACAATATAGGCGCCGCAATGCAGCGTCAAGCAAGGGAAGAGAGGCGTAAGGGATTGTTTTGTCTTGCTAAACCATAGCGCGGCGAGACGCCGCAAGAAGCTGCTCGCATAAGTCTGTCGCGGCCTGTCTCGATCCGTTCTCCCCGCCAAAATTCTTATTTTTTTCTCTACTTGATTTCGGCTTTCACCGGAAAGAGCGGGGAATGGATGGTTGGCAGCTTGTTGTATTCGAGGCGCTGACTATTCCGCAGCCGCCAGTTGTTCCGCCTTGGAGAGGTCGACCGAGACGAGTTGCGATACCCCGCGCTCGATCATGGTGACGCCGAAGAGGCGGTTCATGCGCGACATGGTGAGCGCATGGTGGGTGATGATGATGAAACGCGTTTCGGTTTCCGCCGCCATTTCATGAAGGATGCGACAGAACCGCTCCACATTGGCGTCATCCAGCGGCGCGTCGACCTCGTCGAGAACACAGACCGGCGCCGGGTTCGCCATGAAGACGGCAAAAATCAAGGACGTTGCCGTCAGCGCCTGCTCCCCGCCGGACATCAGCGACATGGAAGCGAGTTTCTTGCCCGGCGGCGAGGCCATGATCTCAAGGCCGGCGTCGAGCGGATCATCGGAATCGATAAGCCGCAATTCCGCCTGACCGCCGTTAAATAGCCGCTTGAAGAGAGACGAGAAGTTGCTATTCACTGTCTCGAACGCTTCGAGCAGACGCTGGCGCGCCTCGCGATTGAGTCCGCCAATGGCGGCGCGAAGCTTGCGGATGGCGCCGTCGCAATCCTCACGCTCAACGCTCAGCGCGTCGATGCGGTCTGCGACTTCCTGCAGTTCTTCGTCGGCGCGCAAATTGACGCCGCCGAGATTTTCACGCTCGCGCTTGTAGCGGTCGAGCTTGCGTTCAACATCGTCGCGTTCCGGGAGGTCCTTGCCTTCCTTGTGCTCGGCGATGCCGAGAAGCTCTTCCGGCGCGGCTTCGCAAGTCTCCTGCGCAAGATGCACGGCTTCCTCAACCCGTTCGGCGGCCGCCTCGGCCTGCGCTTGCAAACGGGCCCGGCTCTCTCGCGCTTCGGAGGCTGCGGCGTCGGCAATTTTTGCGGCTTTATCGGCTTCATGCGCGGCGTCTACGCCGCTTGCCAAAGCATCCGCCGCTTCGTTGCGGCGCGTCTCAGCCGTTTGTAGCTGGTCAAGCAGGGCTTTGCGTTTTTCTTCAATCGCCGCCGGGGCGCCGGCGGCTGCATTGCGCGCCGCAGTTGTTTCTTCAATCCGTGATTCAAGATCGCCGATGCGCGCTTTTGCAGTCTCCGCGCGCTCGCGCCACAATGCGCTTTCGCGGCTTAACTCTTCGAGACGTGCAGTACGCGCAGCGGCCTCGCGCACCAGTTCATTGTGTGCGCCGCGCGCTTCGGCAGCGCCGGCGCGGGCGGACGTTACCGCTTCGCGTAACGCCTCGAGTGCATTCGTCATCAGGTCGGCATTCGGCAGCGATGATTGCTCCGTATGCAGACTTTCCAGAGATTGCGCCGTTTCCGCCTTGTCATCGGCAAGGCGGCCGAGGTTCTCGTCAATGGCGGCAATGCGCGCTGTGGCGCGTTCATTCTCGCGTTCCAGCGCGGCGAGCGCGGAGCGCGCCGTGTCGAGACCTTTGCGCGCATCGGTGAATAAAGTTCGCGCCTGGCGCTCAATGGTCTGCTTGCGTTCGAGGTCAGCGGCGGCGCCGTCATAGGCCTGCTGCGCGCTTTCCACGCCCGCATGGGCTTCTTCAACTTCGTTCTCCAGCGCAATGATGCGATTGCGTTGCTCAAGGCGCACTGCGGCGGCGGTTTTCGCATCGGCTCTGGCGGTAAAGCCGTCCCAGCGCACGAGGTCGCCTTCGCGCGTGACAAGGCGTTGTCCGGGGCGGAGCGATGGTTTCAAGCGTTGCAGATGCGCCCGGTCAACGAGGCCGATCGCGGCGAGGCGGCGTTGCAGTTGCGCCGGTGCGCGCACAAAACGGCCAAGGGGCGCGGCTTCATAGGGAAGATCATCGGCGCAGGCGCCGTCGCTGAGCGACCAGTGCGCCGGCGCGGCTTCTTCGGTCGCCGCGCTCAGATCATCGCCAAGAGCAGCGGCGAGGGCGTTCTCATAGCCCGGATCGACGTCAATATCTTCCAGCAGCGGGCGCCAGTCCTCATTGTCGTTAACGGCAAGAATTTTTCGCAAGGCTTCGCGTTCAGCGTCGATTTCCGTGAGGCTTTGCTCGGCCTGACGCAATGGTCCGCGTAAAGAGGTTTCCTCTTTTTCCGCCGCAAGACGCTCTTCCTCGGCCCGGTGAAAGGCCGCCTCGGCCATGTCGCGGCCTCGTCAGCGGCAACGAACTGCGCCTTCGAATTTTCAAGCGCTTCGCGTTGCGCGTCGGTCGGATTGATGAACTCGCGTTCTTCGGTAAACGTCCGCGTTTGCTCGTCAATTTTCGCGAGACGCCGTTCCGCGGCGGCGACATTACCGGCAAGTGCATTGCGCCGCGCATCGATGTCGGCGGCTTCGGCGTTCTTTTCTTCGAACGCTTTTTCTGCGGCGTCGAGTTTTTCCGAAGCGGACCCTTTCGCCGCTTCGGCCTCCATGATGCGCGCGGCTTCGGAAGCTTCTTTTTCTTTCAGCGTCTGCGTTTCGTTGTTCTGCCGCTCGGCTGCGGTTTCTGCGTCGCTGTGCAACCCGCGCTCGCGTTCAAGATCGCCGCCAAGGCGCTCAATCTCGCCATTGAGACGGGCAAGTTCCGCTTCCGCGCGCCGGGCTTCTTCATCCAGCCCCTCGCGGGCGACGGTCAGGCGGTGCAGCGCTGCGGCGGCTTCCGCTTCGGTCTGGCGTAATGGATCGAGCGCTTCATGGGCTGCGGTTTGCGCCGATGACGCGGCTGCTGCGACGCCAGCGGTCTCCTCGATCAGTCCGGCGATCTCGGTAAGTCCTTCCGCGGCCTTTTCCTGAGCAACCGTCGCGTCGCGCCAGCGCAGATAGGAAAGCATCGCTTCGGTGCGGCGAATATCGCCCGACACATTGCGATATCGCGTCGCTTGCCGCGCCTGACGGGCAAGCGCGGCCTTTTGCGTTTCAAGCTCGCTGATGACGTCGTCGAGGCGTTCAAGGTTCTGTTCCGCTGCACGCAGGCGAAGTTCCGCCTCATGGCGGCGCGAATGCAGACCGGTGACCCCGGCCGCTTCTTCCAGCAGACGCCGCCGGTTCTGCGGCTTGGCGTTGATAAGTTCGGAAATCTGGCCCTGACGCACCAGCGCCGGCGAATTGGCGCCGGTCGAGGCATCGGCGAACAACAGCTGGACGTCCTTGGCGCGGACTTCCTTGCCATTGATCCGATAGATCGACTGGGTGCCTTCATCCTTGCGGATGATGCGCCGCGAGACTTCCAGCGCGTCTGTATCGTTCCACTCTGACGGCGCCGACCGGTCGGCATTATCGAGAGAGAGAATGACCTCGGCCCAGTTGCGCGACGGGCGCATGGATGTGCCGGAAAAGATCACCGCGTCCATGCCGTCGCCGCGCAGCGCCTTGGCGGAGGTTGCACCCATGACCCAGCGCAGCGCTTCGAGCAGGTTGGACTTGCCGCAGCCATTGGGCCCGACAATACCGGTCAGTCCGTCGCGAACCTCAAAATCGGTGGGTTCTACGAAGGATTTAAATCCAATCAGGCGAACATTCGTAAATTTCACGTGCGAGTTTCCAGACCACTAGCGCCAAACGTTGCCGTTACGTCGCCATAACAGCCCAGCATTGACGGTAATGATCGCCGATTCTGGGGCGCCACCAAGGAGTTAGAGCGGTATTGGGGAAACTTAGTCGTCCGCGCCGGCGGCACTATCGAGCGCATCGAAAATCTCCTCAAAGGCGTCGAAGCGCCGATACTCGCCGTTGATGATAAAGCCCGGCGTGCCCTGAAGATCGTACTCTTCAGTGGCGATTGAAATGTTCTTGTCGATATGGGCTTTCAGATCGGCGCGCTCAAGGCATGCCTCGAAATCTGTTTCATCAATATCGGCGGTCGCTGCAATTTTAAGTAATTCGCCTTTTGGGTCGTTGCCGAACGCCCAGACTTCCTGCCCTTCGAACAGGCGGTGCATCACGTCAAAATAAGCGTCCGCCCCGCCTTTGTCGGCCGCGCACCGGGCGAGCATGGAGCCGGCATAGGAGCGGGGGACCAGCGCCGGGTGGCCGGGGATCACCGGCATTTCCCGCAATACGAAACGGACTTTGCCGGTCTTGATGTAATTCTCTTCAATTGTAGGAAAAATCTCTTCGTGCCAGTGCGCGCAATGGGAGCAGGTGACGGACGCATATTCGATGACGGTGATCGGGGCGTTATCGGCGCCCAGCACCATTTCCGACAAGGCGCCGGTTCCGGCTTCCTCGCCCCGGGCGGTCGCCGTTGCCGCCATCAGCACGGCGGCAAAAATCGACAAAGAGACTTTCAATAATGCGGCCATGACCGCCTCCCTTCTACGCAGGGTGCGCGATAACGGCCCCGCGCTTAACTCCCGGCTTTTTCAATCGCCTCATCAAGCACCTTCGACATATCATCGGCATTGGAAAAGTGGCGCAGGACGCCGTCCACGACAAAGCTCG
>CAMYNO010000014.1 GCA_947259815.1 uncultured Parvularculaceae bacterium | reverse complement strand
CCCAGCCCCACGCCCTAATTTTGTGCGGCGCAAAAATTTGGGCGAACATTCTAATTCCAGCGCCTATCTTCAGCCTCGAAACAGGGATTGGCCCGCCGGCGCCATTCCCTCCCCTTGATCCCCGGCGCCGGCGGGTTCGATATTTAAAGGAGCAAATCAATGGCTAAGAAAACTGAAACCGCCCTCAACCCGCGCGACGCAATCCGCAAGGGCTGGCTTGCCTATCTCGGCGTTTACGGCGCCGCTTACGAGCGCGCTGAAGCGATCCTGACCGGCAAGGGCGTCGATATCTTCGACGAATTCGTCGAAAAAGGCGAAGAAGTCGAAACCCGCGCCCAGGATGCATTCGCCGACATGCGCGAACGCGCTCACGAAGTTTACGGCGAGCGTTTGAACTTCGACCGTTTCCGTAAAATCCTGCCGCTGAACAATGCCGGCAAAGGCCGCGTTGAAGAGCTGGAAGCGGAAATCGCAGCGCTCAACAAGAAAGTTGCGACGCTGACGAAAACCAAAAAGCGTTCGGCCAAGCGCCCCACCAAACGTTCGACGAAAGCTGCGAAAAAAGCAGCCTAAGGCGAAATTGAGTTGCGTGAAGTTGCGTGACCGGAAAGGCGCTCCCGCAGGGAGCGCCCTTTTGTTTGTTCCGTCCATTCCACTGCGCCGCAAATGCCGCCATAGTGCGCAGTGCGCCGCCAATCAGGAGCTTTTCCATGGCCAAAAAGAAAACGCCGCATGTTCCCGCCGGCGATGTCGCCCGCAAGATCTGGCTCGCTGGCATTGGCGCTTATGGCCGCGCCTTTTCCGATGCGCAGGAATCGATCGCCAAAGTCTCCGGCGACACCAGCAAGTATTTCGACGATCTGGTCCAGCGCGGCGAGGAAATTGAAGACACGGTGGAAACCCGCGGCCGCGAGATCGCGGAGCGCATGAAAGCCCCGGGTTTCTCCATGGAAGACCGCATCAAGGAGATGCGCGAGAAACTCAAGCTTGGCGCTGTCGGCGGCGAATCCCGCCTTTACGAGGTTGAAGCCCGCCTCGTCTCCATCGAAGAAAAACTCGACCGGCTGCTGGCGGACGCCCCGGCGAAACCGGCGGCGAAAAAAACAGCCAAACGCAAAACGGCGACAAAAAAACCGGGCTGATAAAACGCAATGGCGAAAAAGGTCAAAACCCGCGACCGGATTCTCAAAACGGCGCTCGCGCTGTTTAACGAGGAAGGCGAAGCGCGGGTCTCGACCGTTGAAATCGCCGGCGTCCTCGAAATCAGTCCGGGCAATCTTTACTACCATTTCAAGGGCAAGGAAGCGATCATCGAGGCGCTCTTCGATGATTTCGAGGAAGAGATCAGGCAAGTCCTCAGTGCGCCAATCAAGAGCGCGCTCTCAATCGAAGACAACTGGATCTACATCTATATCGTCTTTGAAGAAATCAACGACTTTCGTTTTTTCTATCACAACCTGGCCGGCATCATGGAGCGCTGCCCGGAATTGCGCGCGCGGTTCGCCCGGCTGATGCGCTTAAAGGAAGAGACCGCGTCTTCTATCCTTGCGTCGCTGGAACGCGAGGGCGTGATTACCCTCTCCCGCCCCGAACGGGACGCGCTTGCAACACGTTTTGCCGCCCATCTGACTTTCTGGTTACAGTTTGCAGCGCTTTCAGGCGAAACGCGCGACAGCCGCCGGCTTATCAATAACGGCGTTTATTCCGCCATGATGATGATCGCGCCTTATGTTTCGGGCGACCGCACGGCCTTCGCCGCCCTGTTGAGCGATTACTTCAGCTCACAACATTAGTGCATATGCACAACGAATTCGCTTCGCAGTTGCAACGTGACCCCGTCCGTAATCTGTCATAGAGTTGCCGTGGATTTTCCGCCGCCCACGGAGGAAGCGTCCAAAACACGAATAAATCCAATAAGGCGGCGGCGTGTCGGCGCGGTGGTTATGCCCATCGCGCCGACGCTTTTATTGCGGTTGACGCCTGATCGGCGTCCTGATGACGTTTTCAACAGGGTATGCTAAAGAACGCGCGGTGGAACCTTCGGACTGAAAAGTCCTGAACGCGGGGGCGTTGGGGAATGTTGGGAAAATTACTGCGTTATCTGATCCTGCATGCGATCGTGCCGGCGTTATTTCTCGGCATTGGCTGGTATTCCGGCGCAAAATATGGCGCGCCTGATTTATTGATCCGTGCAGTCGACGGCGTGTTGGCGCGCGCCAGCGTTATTCTTGGCCCAATCATTTCCGAAGGCGCGCGGCAAGGCGGCGAAACGCTGTCCGATGCGGGCGAAGCCGCCAGCGATTATGTGGTTGGCACCGTTGAAGAAACACTTCGCTCGCTAGCGGAGACCGACACCGACGCCGCTTCAGACGAAACCGATGAGGCTGACGCGGATGAGACGGATACAGATGAAATAGAAGTTGCGATGGCGACCGGCCCCGCCGAACCGGCGGAGGAACAACCGGAAGAGCAACAGGCCGAACCCGCGACGCCGCCCGCTGCTGCGCCCGCCGGCGCTAGCTCGCGGGTTCCAGACAGCGCCATGAACGGTGAAATCGTTCTGTGCCAGATGCGCATTAGCAATGCGCCACGCGGCGGCGACCCGGCAGAGGCCATCGGCAAGAGCGATGAAACTGGCGCGCTGAACGGCGTCGACCTGATGCTGAAACCGGCGACAAAATCCTGTCTTTCATCCGGGTACGGATATCGCGGCGGCAAGCTTCATAAAGGGATCGATTATTATTCCGACATGGGCGGCGATGCGCTGGCCGCCGGCGACGGTGTTATCGCCGAGGCGGTCACGCGCAGCGACTATGGCAATATGCTCGTCATCGATCACGGGAATGGCGTCTACACGCGTTATGCCCACCTTGCCCGCTTCGGCCCCGGCATAAGCGAGGGCGCAAGCGTTTCCATGGGGCAGACGCTCGGCCCCATCGGCATGACCGGCGCCTCCAGCATCGTGCATCTGCATTACGAGGTGCTCACCGGCGACATCAATACAAACGCCGGCTCATTCGGCCTGGAACCGGTCGATCCGTTTGGGCTTTAATTCGCCGTAAAGGCGCAGCCATTGCCGCCATTGGTGCAGCTCGCCGCGCAATAATCGTAACCGATCCCGTCGGCATTGCCGCTGTCGCCAGAGCGCTTGTAACCGTTCTGGCAGGATTTTACGCAGCTTGCCTCGGACGCGATGCACATGCCGGTGAACGCAGCGTCCCATATGCCGGAACTGCAAGCTGAAACAAAAAGCAACGTGAAAATTGCGGCCAGTAATCGCGCCATAGCGGGCTCCCGTTTTAAAGCCCCGCCCGCTGCTGCGTTCCTAGCTAAAGTCGTTCTTTATGCCAACGCAGATGATCCTCAATAAATGTTGCAATAAAATAGAAGGAATGATCGTAGCCTTCCTGCATGCGCAGCGTGAACTTCTGACCCGCTACCTTGGCGGCTGCGGCGAAGAGTTCCGGCCTTAGCTGTTCTGCGAGGAAATTATCGGCGGTCCCCTGATCGATCAGGATTTCAGCCTCGCTGGGGCGCGCGCCGACAAGCGCCGTCGCATCATAATCGCGCCAGACAGTTTCATCCTTACCAAGATAATTGCCGAACGCCTTTTTCCCCCAGGGAACCTGGCTTGGCGCAACGATCGGCGCAAAGGCCGAACAGGTTCTGAACTGTTCCGGGTTTTTCAAATGGATCGTCAACGCGCCATGACCGCCCATGGAATGACCGAGGATGCCGGTGCGCGCCGTATCGACAGGAAACTCTTTTTCGATCAGCGCCGGCAATTCCGCCGCCGCATAGTCGTACATTTTATAGCTGACGGACCACGGCGCTTCGCTCGCATTGCAATAAAATCCCGCCCCGTGACCGAAATCATATGCGCCGTCCGGGTCGTCCGGCACAGTCTCTCCGCGCGGGCTCGTATCCGGGCCGACAACCATCAGCCCAAGCTCGGCCGCTACGCGCTGAAAACCCGACTTGGTGATGAAGTTCTCTTCCGTACAGGTCAGCCCCGACAGCCAGTAAAGCGTCGGATAAGGCCCCGCCCCATGCAGCGCCGATGGCGGCGTGAAGACGGAGAACTTCATTTGCGTTCCCGTGGACGCGCTCTCATGGGCGTAAACGGCCTGCGTGCCGCCAAAGCATTTTGTCGAAGAAATCTCATTCATATTCGCACACCGAAACATTGCATTCGCGTTGCTGGTTAGCAGTGGTCCCGGCCAAAATGAACCCGTTGCTTGCGCCGCTTTTGCACATCGACGGCGCGGGGCCATCACCCTATGGTCCCCGGCCATGCCTGACGGACTGACCTTCAACACGACGATAGAGGCGCGCGGCCTGGCGGTTGCGCGCGGCGGTCGCGTGATTGTCGATGGCGTCGATCTTGTTGTCCGGCCCGGCGAGGCGGCGATCCTGCGCGGGCCTAACGGCGCGGGCAAAACGACAGTGCTGCGCGCGCTTG
>CAMYNO010000013.1 GCA_947259815.1 uncultured Parvularculaceae bacterium | reverse complement strand
CTTCGAAGGCGTCGGCAAGGCTTTCGCTTGAAAAAACCGTCAGCTTGTCAGCCTGACAGGTGACGCACCAGGCCGCTGTGTAAATTGCAAAGACCGGCCGGCCAGCCGAGCGATATTCCTCAATCGCCAATGCGTTGAAGGGCTCAACCACAAGCGCACCGTAACGCTCAATCGTTGTCGCGACGGGCGCCGGCCGGGCGGTCAGAAGCGTCGCCAGAGCCAGGACGATGGCTATACCAGAGAGCACCCGGACGATCATCGCGTGAAGCCCTTCGCCCTTACTGTGCTCGAATGCCCATGCAGCAAAGGCGAGCAACACCAATCCGCCAAGAAGGCCGCCAAGGGCGCCGTCCCCGGTCTGCCGCGCGAATACCCATACGAAATAGGCCGCTGCGGCAAATACAGGGAACGCGAGCGCTTGCTTGAAAATAGCCATCCACGGGCCCGGCTTCGGCAGGGCGCGGGCGAGACCCGGCCAGAAGGTCACCGCCGCAAAGGGCGCCGCGAGGCCCAACGCCATGGCGATAAAGATCAGCATTGAGAACAAGGGCGGTTGCGTAAGCGCTGCGCCCATCGGTGCGGTTAGCAATGGCCCGATACAGGGCGCGGCGACAGCGACCGCAAGCACGCCGGTAAAAAAAGCGCCGGTCGCACCCTGTTTGCGGGTTAAAGTGTCTCCGGCGCCGGCCAGCCTCTCGCCAATTACGAATACGCCGGCAAGGCTTAATCCGACGGCGAACAAAATATAGGCAGACAATCCGATCACCGCCGGCGACTGCAGATGAAAACCCCAGCCAAGCTGTTCGCCCCCCGCTCTCAAGATGAGCAGTGCGGCGCCCATCGCCGCGAACGAGGCGACAACACCCGCACTATATAAAACGCCGTGAGCGCGGGCCGCCCGCGTATCATGCTGTGCGCCGGCAAGAAGGCTTGCCGCCTTGACGAACAGGATCGGGAAAACGCACGGCATAGCGTTGAGGATAAGGCCGCCAAAAAATGCGAGTGCGAGGAGGACGGCGAAATTGGCGCTCTCCCGATCCGGGTTTCCGGCAGCGTTTATACCGGGCTCAACTTTTGCCTCCAGCGAATAGACACGCCGTTCCGCGCCCTCACCAAGGGAAAGAACACCGCGCAGCGTTTCCCCTTCTGGCCCGTCGATCCAGCCCGGCTGCATTTCGACAATGAAGTCCTCGGCGCTAATGCGCGCTGTTTGCGACGCTGCCGGCGTCGTCAGCCCTTCCGTCTCCGGAAAGAAAAAAGCCGCGCCGGTCGCGTCCGCAGACCAATTGCTTATGGTTAGCGCATAACGCTCGCCGATCCGCCGGAACACGGCGTTTGCCGGCAATGGTTCAGGCTGTTCCAGACGGGCCGCTGTGAAACGAAGCTGGTTTTCATCCGCAGGCGCTGCATCGGCTGAAAGTACGGGTAGCGAAAATGAAAAACGCGCCTCCTCCGGCACACAGATTTCCTCGCATGTCTGCCAGGAGGCGTCGATCGTAACGTCGATAATATCGCCGAGCGACGCATCCGCCGGCACACTTACAGGCATAAGAAAA
This sequence comes from uncultured Parvularculaceae bacterium, assembly GCA_947259815.1. Classification (GTDB taxonomy): domain Bacteria; phylum Pseudomonadota; class Alphaproteobacteria; order Caulobacterales; family Parvularculaceae; genus Hyphococcus. Next base: position 6,263 of record CAMYNO010000013.1, on the reverse strand, counting down.
GTCGGCGCGCCCTCATGAGCATAGCTGGCAAGCGGGCCGACCGGAATATAGTCCGGCGCCGGATGAACGATCTCACCGGGGTCAAACCCGTCGGGAAGCGACCAGCCAAGCGCCAGCGGTAGCCCCGCATCGCCGGGGTTCACCCAGAAAACATGCCAGCCCACTTCGACAGACTGGCTGAGCGCGAACCATGTCGTCTCGCCCGGAACGAAGCCGGCGCGATCCGCGTAAAGGACGCTGTCGACATAGTCCGTTTGCGCGCGCGCCAGGGGAGCGCCCAGAGCCGGTGCGATCTGGGCCAGTCCGGCGGCAAGAAAGATCGCAAATATCGAGAGGAAAACGCGAATATTCATCGCGTCTAGGTAACCCCGGAATGGCAAAAGGCCAATCGCCGCCGGCGCGGCTTGTCGCCGCCTCGCTGTATTGTGAGGCGGCGCAGCCCACATCAGTGCGCGTCCACAAAAAGTGTAAGCGGTTTTTGGGTTCGCACGCGCGGCCACTGAAGATTCTAGGCGGCGTTCAGGATTCGAAGAATTGTGTCGCAGTCTAGTTGATTTGAGGCGTCATGATCTCGCCGTCAGAGACCCCATAGCGAAGAGCGCGACGCTGTAAAAGCATACGCCAGTTGCCCATGGAAATGAGCATCGCATAAATCAGCGGCAGCACGCCATTGTCACGAAGCTCAGCCAGCTTTTCGCCCGGCAATTGCTTAAGAGCCTCCTCGTCAATACCGAGATATTGGGCGAATGGGCGCGGCTCGGTTTCACCTTGCGGCGTGAATTGCGCCGATTGACCCTTGGCGATGCCGGTCTCGTTGACGAGGCGGCCAAATTCGTTCGTGCGGTGACGATCTTCCTCGTAGGTTTTGCAAAAATCGATTGCCTGCTTGACCATGTCCGACGCTTCGCCATTCACGAATAGCGGATTTTCGCCGCCGGAATTCATCCCTTCAAACGCCGTGTCGATAACAATCGCGAACCGGTCGCTACCCGTTTCATTGGCGACGCCAAACGGATAACGACGAATATATCCGGGTACATATCTGTTCGCTTCCCAGTCGCCTTTTTCATCGACGAACAGGTTTACGTCATCGACCAGGCCGGTCACGGCAATTGGCAACATCTGGTCTGGCCCGGCGAATACAACCGGATAGTCTTTCATCGCCGCCGGAATTTCCGAAACCGTCAGCGGCACTGCGCGCACATTGGCGCAAAATCCAAAACGCTTGGCGGGCTGTGAAACGCCAAACTTTTCGTGCCGCTCCTTGTTAACAAGCTCGGGCTTTTGAAAGAGGAACATTTGTCCCTGGACCGGCGGGTTGATTGACGATTCACTCATGATCAATTCGGCTCCTGAAGGATTTTGCGAAGCGACGCGCCGGCACATGACAATTGCGCCTGCAATCCCGCCCCGTTGGATTCAAGGCCGGGTCCATAGCAAATAGGCCGGCGGTATCAAAGCCCTGCGGCCAAAGCTTTTTTGCCGGATAGCGCTATTCGCGGCGCCCGGCGGCGATATGCTGGTAAAATGCGCGCATATGAAGAACATCGGCGCGGGCGCGATGGCGGTGCGGGGCTTTTTTCTCGGCAATGGCCTTGGCCGCGAGAAGCTGGTCGCCAGAGACGCCAGCGAGCAGCTCTGCGAAGTCAAGCAGTTGAAAAGATTGCCGTATCCTGGCCGCGTCAAATAATCGATAGAGCCAGAACCCGTCCCAATCGGGCGCGTCGGAATAAACAGACGCGCCCGCAAGCGCCTCGTTCATGGCCGTACAAATTTTCACCGGATCTTGCCCCGCCCGCTCCAGCTTGCCCCGGGAGAGGCCGTGGAGCGCTTCTGCGGCAGGATCCCACGCATCGTCCGCCCAGCTTTCCGCCGGTTTTATCAGCAATGTTTTTGGCCGGCCTTCCAGAAAGCACCAGCCGACCTCGACCGGCCAGGACGCCGCGCCCAGCCCTGAGGCTTCGAGGTCGAGAAAAACAATTGGCTCTGAAATTGGCCCGCCCCTTATTGCTGAAGATCAGCGCATAGGTCGTTAGAAACGACAAACTATCCGCTTTAAGGAGTTTTCGCCTCATGCCCAAGACCATTTCGATCCTATCGACGGGGCGCGGCCTAACCGACATCACCGCGCAGGCGCACGACTATCTGGCTGAAATTGGCGCAAAAAATGGTCTTCTCACCCTGTTCGTCCAGCATACGTCCGCGTCGTTGACCATTCAGGAAAACGCCGATCCGGACGTTCTGGCCGATTTGACCGACCATTTCGCCCGCCTTGCCCCAGAGGACGCGCCCTGGCGTCACACGGCGGAAGGGCCGGACGATATGCCGGCGCATGTCAAAACAGCCCTGACCGACACGTCGCTTTCGATACCGGTAATTGACGGGGCGCCGGCGCTCGGGATCTGGCAGGGGCTTTACCTGTTCGAACATCGCGACGGCGGTCATGAACGCCGCATCGTCATGACGTTCATCAAGTCAGATTGATACGGCTATAAATCAGCGGCGAGGCCGATATACGCCAGTCTCCGGGTCGCGCTCGCACTCAATGACCTGGCTATCCTCACGGTCATTCACGCGCCGAATGACATCGCCAAGATCGCGACGGCGGCGGTCGATAAAGCGGATCGCCGCAGCGGCGCCCACGGCGGCTGCAATGGTGGCTGCGGCAGTCAATACGCCACTCATGATGCTCGCTCCTTCACGACTATCTCAACACAATACCGCTTTTAACGCGCGCCGCCAAATACCGCGGATCAGAACCCGTAGCGGGCCCACAGGGCGCGCCGTTCCGCAGCGGCGAGCAATTCATCAGCATCGACAAGCCCGCCCGCGGCATCGCCGCCGGAAAGCAGCTTTCGGATCAGGGAACCGCTCTCAAGGGCAATACGTTTTACCTTAACGTCTTTTCCGAACCGTGACCGCAGAAAATCGCCCAACTGAGCCGTACCGTCGATCAATCCCAAATCCTGGGCTTTCGGCGCTGTCCAGTATTCACCTGAAAAGATGTCGGGATCGTCGGCAAGCTTGCCCGGCCGGCGCGCCCGCACAAGGGCGATAAACTGATCGTGCAGCTCATCGAGAATGGATTTCAAGCGCTTTACCTCTTCGGGATCTTCGGGCTTGAACGGGTCCAGGGACGATTTATTTTCGCCGGCTGTATGAACGCGACGCTCGACCCCCAGCTTCTCGATAGCCTCCACGAAACCGAACCCACCCGAGATTACACCGATCGAGCCAACGATAGAGCTTTCATCGGCGTAAATTTCATCGCCGGCCAGTGCGAGAATATAGCCGCCGGACGCGCCCACATCCTCAACAAAGGCGAGCACCGGCACTTTCTTTTGCGTCGCGTGACGGCGAATTTCGTTCAGGATCAAACGCGACTGCACCGGTGAGCCGCCCGGTGAGTTTATCGCGAGGGCGACCGCAGCAAGTTTGGATGGTTTAAAGGCCGCCGCGATTGCTTTTTCGAGACGTTGTAATGACAGCGCCTTTCGGCCGGGGCCGCCGGCGCCAATGACGCCGTTTAGTTCAATCACGGTTACGAGAGGATCGGCCGACCCGAAAAACGGAACCGCGCGAATCACTTTTGTCAGGAATGAGGTCGTTTCTGTCATCAGGCGCAAATAGGGGTGCGAATGCGCAAACGCAATCATTCCAGCCATTTAAAGCGCCAAATGGCCGCTGACGAAGGCGGCCTGCAGCGCTTGACCCGACTTGCGTGAAACCCCAATCTCAGGCTCTGCAGCACCCTGAAAACGGTGAGGTTCCTTTGTCCGTTCGTCTGGCGACGTCACTTGAAACCACCGCGCCCAATCCGGCGCCGGAATTCTCGCAGGCCGTGAGCGGCCTTCGCGCATTGCTGGCTGACGATCTCGGCGAGGTGAACAAGGAAATTCTCTCCCGCATGGAATCGGCGGTGCCGCTCATTCCGGAAATTGCGGGCCATCTGGTCAATGCCGGGGGCAAACGCATTCGACCGATGCTGACCCTCGCGGCGGCGCGCGCTTTTTCCTATGACGGCGACGACCACATAAAACTCGCCGCGGCGGTTGAATTGATTCATGGCGCAACGTTGCTCCATGACGATGTCGTTGACGGCTCGCACCTTCGGCGCGGCGAACAGACAGCAAATGTTATCTGGGGCAACAAGGAAAGCGTTCTTGTCGGCGATTACATTTTCTCGCGCGCTTTCGAGTTGATGGTCGCGGCCGGGGATCTGCGCGTATTGCAGGTGCTTTCCCATGCGTCGGGCGTTATTGCGCAAGGCGAAGTCCTGCAGCTCACGACGCAAAAGAACATCGCCACATCCATCGACACCTATATCGAGGTCGTCGAAGCCAAAACCGCTGCGCTTTTCGCAGGCGCCTCACATGCCGGAGCGATAATCACCGACGCCGATACGAAAGCGGAAGAGGCGCTGCGCGATTACGGTCTGAATTTCGGCGTTGCCTATCAACTGATTGACGACGCGCTGGATTACGCCGGTTTTGATGACGACCTCGGCAAAAATGTGGGCGACGATTTCCGCGAAGGAAAAATGACCCTGCCTGTCGTCTATGCGATTGCACGGGCGCAACCGGACGAGAAAGCATTCTGGCGACGGGTTATCACCGAGGGCCGGCAAAACGACGCCGACTTTGAACAGGCGGTCGCGTTAATGAAGCGCGACGACGCAATCGTCGATACGATTGTCTGTGCGAAGCAATATGCGGAGCGCGCGCTGTTCGAACTCGCAAAGGCGCCGGACAGCGACTATGCTTCAGCTCTCAGCGACCTCGTTACGACGTCCCTGTCCCGGATCGCCTGACGCCGCTGCGTCAACGATCAGATTGTCCGCTTTCGCTAAACTGAATATACGTATACCGATCAAAATCAGCACCGCTGACAAGATCGCGGGCATGACCCACATCAACTGCGGCGGCAAAGCCAGCATAAAGATCGCACCGGCGCCGCAAAACGCGACTGCGCCCGCATAATACGCCGCAACAGCGCCATGGCTGGCCCCGCGTTGCAAGACAAGCTGGTAGATATGTTCACGATGTGCGACCAGAACATTCTGGCCGCGCGCCATGCGATGCCCCAGCGTAAAGGCGACATCGAGAATGAAGGGCAGCAATATCGTCGGCAGCAGCCATTCGCTGGCGCGCCCCTCGCTTATATTGGCGGCAAACACCGCAAGACCCGCAATCATGAAGGCGAGAAAATGACTGCCGCAATCGCCCATGAAAAGCTTGCCTCGCACTAGATTTGCGGGAAGAAACCCCGCCGCCGCCGCCGCCGTGACAAAGGCAATCATTGCAGCCAGCGCCGCGCCGGCCTGGAGCGCAATACATCCAAATGCTGTCAGCCCCAGCGCCGCAGCACAGCCGGCAATACCATTGACGCCATCCATGAAATTGAAGGCGTTGATAAAGGCGACAATCCAGAAGACCGTAATTACATCGCCGACAAACCCCATCGGGACGATGCCGACAAACGGCGCCGCCGCATAGTCAAGACCGCCGACCAGCCAGACAAAGAGACAGGCCACAATGATTTGACCGGCGAGTTTCACAGTCGCGTTCAGATTAAGATGGTCGTCCGCAAGCCCAACGCCGCCCGCGAGCACGCCAAGGAAGACGAAACTCAATGCCGCCTCACGGAACGGTTCATCACGCACAAAAACAGCGATGACAACCAGCCCCGCCACCGTGGCAATCAGCATGGCGATACCCCCGGCACGGGAGGTCGCTTGGGTATGGCTTGAGCGATGGTTCGGATCGTCAAGAAGCACGCGGGAATTCATCGCCAGCAGCGATCCGGCATATGACACGACAATTGTGAGCGCCAATGCGGCAAAAACCGTAAACGGATGATCGAGAATTACGTTCGTCATAAGGGTAGCGAACTCGCAGCGTATCGAAATACGCCTAACGCCTTACCCTGATGCGATCCGCGACACCATCGCCCAGTAATTCTTTTCCGAAAATTTTGCGCAAGCTGCGTGCGCCGATGCTTCGTCAGCGAAAAGCGCAAAACAGGTGGCGCCGCTGCCGGACATGCGCGCGGCGATAGCGCCGGGCGCTTTCCGCATCTCAGTGAGTAACTCGCCAATCACCGGCGCAAGGGCAAGGGCTGGCGCTTCGAGATCGTTACGCGACGCAGCCATCATTCCGGCGACGCTCTCAAGGCTGGCGCTGTTTATCTGTGGATGGATTGGATCGGCAGGGGCTCGATTATCCGCATCGAAACGCCGGAAAACCGGCCCGGTCGGCATTTCG
>CAMYNO010000012.1 GCA_947259815.1 uncultured Parvularculaceae bacterium | reverse complement strand
TTACCCGGCGGAGATCGAAAACGCGCTTGCCGATCATCCAGCCGTGCTTGAGTCAGCGATCATTGGCGTTCCGGACGATAAATGGGGCGAGATCGTCAAGGCGTTCATCGTGATACGTGCCGGTGAGGATCTGACGGCCGAGGGCGTTACCGACCATCTGGCGCCGCGCATTGCGAAATTCAAACTGCCTCAACAGATAGAGTTTGTCGGCGCCTTGCCGCGCAATGCCTCGGGTAAAATTTTGAAGACGGAATTGCGCAAGCAGTAATTTCAGCCGCCTTTTTGGGCGGCCGCTTTTTTCTTTGTGTTGAAAGCGATGCGCCAGGCTTCAGCGAAGTCGGGTGCGTCAGCGTGCTGTTGGACAAGCGCACGCACGCCCGAGTCGTTTGTCAGGGACTGGAAAGAATCGGCGCCGCGCGTTTCGATAAAGCCGCGCTTGTAAAGCCATTCCGCCGAGCGCCCAGTGGCGACCCATGAACGGTCCCAGGGAAGCGCCTTGGGAAAGGCTTCATTGACCGCTTTGGCGAGTTCATTGGTGCAGTTGGAATGCAGCGTATTATAAAATCGCGGCCGCTCGGCCAGCTCGTTCGTGCGCTGTACAAAATATTCAAACAGGCGCTGCACCTGATCCGGTTCAAGGTCGATTTTATAGGCGTATAGATCATGGTCGAGGCCGACCGCGATACGGGTCATGATGTCTCGTTCCGTCGACCAGACATACATCAGTTCGTAATTGCGTAACGCGCCGGCAAGCGGGGAGTAGGCTTCGCCGCTTTCCATGCGCGCCTCGATCGAAACCGACAGAACGGTCTGCTCTCTCGCATCACCTTCAAAGACGAAAGACAAAAAGCTGTGTGCAAAAAGCGGGTTTGCCGGGAAGGGTTCGATGAAGAACCACATTTCCCTGATCTTCGCCGCATCGACGTCGATCCCCCGCCAGTTCGATGTCGCTTCACCACCGGCGGCGAATTCATAATCGCGCAGGGCCGGCAAGCGATAGGCGCCGGGCGCAGTTTCTTCAAACTTTGCGATACGGGCAAAGTGCGGTTTCCAGTCGCGGTCCGCGCGCGGCGTTTTTGTCAGCACTGCGCCGGCAAAGACAACGCCGAGCAGCACGCCGAAGAGAAGTGCGAAATTTACAACGTCGCGGCGCGTCAAGCGTCTGTTTCTTTCTCAATGGCGGCGCGGTGACGGCGCGCTTCCTCAACATAGTGCGCGGCTCCCATCAGGCCCATCTTGTCTTCGCCCTCTTTCAGGTCGCGAAACTTTTTCGCTGGCATGCCGGCCCACATCTCGCCGGCGGGCACAATTTTCCGTGGGCTGAGAAAGGCGCCGGCGGCGAGCATGGCGCCTGTCTCGACAACCGAACCGTCGAGCATGGTCGCGCACATGCCGACAAAGCCGCCATCGTGAATTGTTGCGCCATGGAGCATCGCCTTGTGGCCGATCAGGGCGTTCTCGCCGATCAGGGTTGGCAGGCCGCCAATCTCGGGGTTGTCCACGTGGATGATCGTTCCGTCCTGAACATTGGACCCGGCGCCGACAACAATCCTGTTTTCATCGCCGCGCAGGACACAGCCATACCAGACCGACGCATTCGCGCCGATCTCGACATCGCCGCAGACAACCGCGCCCGGCGCGATGAAGGCGGTGTCGTGAATTTTCGGCGCCTTGCCGTCGATGGGAAAAATAAGAGGGGTCATGAATTTCCTTTCACCGCGTCGGGCTGATTTTCCGGAAGCGCTTTTTCTAAATCGGGCAGGGCTATGCAGCGTTCGTAGATTTCTGTCAGGCGCGGCATTGCGGCGGTGTCGATGCCGAAGCGTTTCGCACCGAACATCTGCGGAACAAGACAGCAATCGGCAATCGTTGGCGCATCGCCAACGCAGAACTCGCCGCCATGGGCCGCGACCATTTTTTCCGTCGCCGCCATGGCGCCGCCCGGCCAGCGATTGAGCCAGGCGGTCCTGGCGTCAGTGTCGAGGCCAAGATCGTGTTTCAGATATTTCTGTATGCGGAGGTTCATGAATGGCTGCGCCTCACAGGCGAGCGTCGCCGCGATGGCGCGCGCATGGCCGCGCGCAGCATGCGATTGTGGCAGGATGGAGGGCGCCGGGTGACGCTCTTCAAGATATTCCATTATCGCGAGCGATTGGGAAATGATCTCGCCATCGTCTGTTGCAAGCGCAGGCACGAGACCTAAGGGATTTTTTGCTAGATAGGCGTCCGATTTCTGTTCGCCTTCGAGCAGATTCACCGGGTGATAATCGTAATCCAGTTTTTTCAGGGCGAGGGCAATGCGCACGCGATAAGTGGCGCTTGATCGCCAATAGCCGAACAGTTTCATTGCTGCGCCTCTTTTGTTTCAAGTTGATTTAAATCGTCTGCCGATTGTTCGCAAATTTTTTGGCGCCGTCGCGGCATGATTGCGGCTTCAGTTAATTTGGGGCGCAGATCCAATGCTTTCGGAAAAACAGTGCGATGCGATCGTCGATACCGCTGCGGAGATGGAGCGCCGCCGACAGAATGCGCCGCGCGCGCGCGTGGCGGCGCCTGAGCCTGAGCAGCCCGCGCAACCGGCGCCGGCTCATGAAGACCCGGCTGGCGAAGACGATGTCTGGGCGCGCGAGAACCTTCGTTTTATGGGTGACCGCCCCTGCCTGGACATCGCAAACGCCATTCGCGTGCTTGAGCGTCACGACGATTTTGCCGGCCGTTTCAAATATAACGAGACCCTGAACAAGGTGCTCGACAAGGGCGCGGTCATGCTCGACTGGCGCGTTTCCGAGGTCGTCGCCGTGATCCAGGAGCGTTTTTTGCCCGAAATCGCGTCTGAAGCCGTGCAAAAAG
>CAMYNO010000011.1 GCA_947259815.1 uncultured Parvularculaceae bacterium | reverse complement strand
AAAGGCTCATCGACAGCTATGGAATACACACTACCAGCTTTAATGCTGCTTTTGCTGGTGATGTTGCGCTATAGCGTCTCTTGCCGCGACGGCGGTGTCGGGAAAATCCGTGAATACGCCGTCGACTCCGAGGATGAAATAACTGCGAAACTCGCCATTAATTTCGACAACGCCTTTTGCGGCGCAATTTTCCCCGCCGGCGGCGCTATAGTCGCCCGGCTGATCGTCGCGAAAGGTCCACGGGTGAACAGCAAGTCCGGCTGCATGGGCCGCGCCCAAAAACCCGGTGTCGCACCCTTTCTGGTCGATGAGAATGCTCTTTGCCGGACCGACGCCGTCCGCATATTGTGCAATAATATCGAGCGGGATGTTCGATCCCGCACCCGGTGTTCCTTCATAGACAAGCTGAACCAGCATCGCATCGGTCTTGCCGGCGAGGCGCGTCAGTATCTCCGGCTCAAAGGACTGGATGAAAACCGGTCCGGCGTTAAAGGCGACAAGTGCGGCGAGCAACGGCGCTTCGAAATCCAGACCGATTTTTGCAAAATAGCCCGGATGTTTCGTCTCGGGGTAAATGCCGATCGGTCGCCCGGCATCAGCGCTCTTTTCTTCGACAAGAGCGATAATTTCGGCGAATGCCGGTATTTCAAACTGGCCGTCAAATTCTTTCGAGCGGCCTGCAAATGGCTGGCGCGCGCGCAGGGTTTTTAACTCGGCAAGGGTGAAGTCCTCCACCCACCAATCGTCCTTCGGGTCATCATTCGTGTCGGGATTAATCCGTCGCCGGTCTGCAAATTCCGGATGCTCGGCGACATCGGTCGTGGTCGAAAGATAGCGGTCGTGGCGCGCTACAAGGACGCCGTCTTTTGTGACCACAAGGTCCGGCTCGATAATGTCGGCGCCTTGCTCGATGGCGAGCGCATATGCTTCGAGCGTGTGTTCGGGCCGGTAACCGCTGGCCCCGCGATGGGCGATCACAAGCGCCGCCGCGCCTGTCAGCGTATTCCAGCGCGGCGTACTCACTGCGCCGTCGATGGGCGACACGCAGGCGGGCGCCAGCCCCAATGCGCCGATGACCAGAATAACTCGCAATACCGCCATGAACTGCGCCTTTCATAGTTTCCTTGGGCTCGTTCACCATAAATCCGCCTGAAAGGCCATGGCTTTCCTTTCTCGCTTGCGGGCGGGCGGTGCATTGCATAGTCTCTTTCCCGATTGGGGGATGGTGGTCATGGGCAAGCGCCTGATTATCGGAATGATCCTCGCAGTTGCGGTGGCTGCGACCCCTTTGCTCGCGCAGGACAATAATGACAGGGGCCGCCAGATTCTGGAGGCGTTGCGCGACCGTATCGTTGAGGAAATCGAAGGCGTTGAGGCGGCTGAAGAAACCACCCAGCCGGGCGAGGCGACTTTAATCGACTTCGAAGCGATCCGCAGCCGCGATGGCCGCACGCCCGTTACACTCGACAATCAGTATGAGCAATCTCACGGCGTCCGCTTCGGCAAGGGCGTGAGCGTCCATCGTTGTTCCGGCGCCTATGATGAATTCTCCACGTCCCTTTGTCCGTATCCGCGCGGGGCGAGCGGTGAGCGCGCCGCGATGTTTGACGTTCAGACCGGCGGTGCGGCGATGAATATCGATTTTCGCGAGCCAGTGGATTCGATCTCTGTGCGGATTAATCCCTCAGGCGGAAGCGAGCGGTCGCAATTTCTGGCGCAGGCCGTCGGGCTGGATGCGAACGGCGCGCGTATTGCGGCCGACAGCATTAGCCTTGCCTATAATCAGAATAATCTGAATTGGCCCTATTCGCTGACTCTGGAAGGCGACGGGCCTATTGCGCGTGTGCAAATCGCGGTGACGACACAGGCGGCGTCGCTTGCCACGGCCCGGACGCAAAGCCAGCCGGTGCGGTTCTTTATCGACGACCTCGCTTTTTCGCGCAGGGTTGAGCCCCGGACGCCGCCAGTCGCCGCAGCGCTTGCGGCGCAGGACGGGCCGCCGCGGGTCGGGCGCGCAGTTGTTGTGCAATCGCCGCGGGTCGGCCCTGCGCAATCCAGCCTGCGACTTTATCCGGCGGCGGTGCGAAAACGCCTCGCCATTGATTGGGACGCGGTAGACGCAGCGCTCACCGATCAGGATGCGCTGGGGCTTTCCGCAGTGGCGCCTAATGGTGCGGGGCAGGGGTTTGTCGATCGCGCTGAACTGCCCCTGCTGCTGCCGCGCGCCGGAACCGCCAGCGGGCTACAAATTTTTGGCAATGTCGATACGGTCAACGCGGTCTGGCGCGACGACGGGCGAGACTATTCCGTCTACGGATCGCGCCTCGCGACGGTCATACGCAAGGCCGACGGCGCCAGCGGCGTTCAGTCGGCGATCACGTTCTCAGGGACAGAGGATGAACTGACGGCGAGCTTCTCGCTCTTTGGCGCATCCTATACGCTGACGCAGCACTGCATTGGCGGCGCCTCTTCCGATCCCGCCTGTTATGACCGCGCCGCTCTCGGCGAGATTGCCGAAAGCCTTGTCGTGGTTGTCGGCGATGCGGGGAGGGCGCGGCCATGATCCAGCTTCGCACTCTTGCCGTGGTGATTGCGGTCTTTGCAGTAGCTTCTTGCGGCCGGGAAGGCCCGCCGCGGCCTGATTTCCCCCCGGCCCCGGTTGAGGACAATGCGCCAGAGCCTGCCGAACCAGCATCGCCGGAAGAGCCGGAGCCATCCGAAGATGAGACGCCGCCGCCACCGTCCCCGGTAGAAGAAGAGATCGAGGAAGAACCAGCGCCGCCAACGCCTCCTCCGCCGGCGTTATACGAACTGCCATCGGACTGGCATGGGGTGCCCGGATCCCTGCTGCCCGGTTCGTCGACAGTGAAGGAATCGACCGGTGTGACCGATCCTTCGGTGATCGCGCCGGAAATGATTTTCCCGATGCAGGAAGCGCCCGCTTTCGCTAACTCGCAGATATTCGGACAGGGCGGCGGCGGTTACGCCAGCGGCCAGTGGCCGGGTCCGGGCGGATCGGAAAACGATCCGCGTAATTTCGATTATCCGTGGCGGGACAATTTCTGCGAAGTCCGCCTCGACGCCAAACACGCAACGGATCTATGTCCCGGCGGCAAGGCCCATAAGGGCCAGGATCTGCGCCCCAAGACTTGCGAGAATGCGGTGCATTGGCTGGTCGCGCCGGAAAGCGGGTGGATCAGTCATGTGGGCTCGATTTCCGTCAATATCATCGGCGCCGAAAGCGGCATGAAGTACAAGTTCCTGCATGTGCAGATGCCGGTGCCGGATTGGGTGCGAACCGGCGCCCCGGTAACGCAGGGACAGGCCTTCGCGCGGGTGTCCGATCTTCTTTCCGCCTCTTCGCGGGCGACGACCGTTCACACGCATTTTGAAATCCATGGGGCGGCGGATGTTGATGGCGCGCTCCATAATGGCGCGCTGCCGCCCTATACCAGCCTTGTTGAGTCCTATCTCGACCTCGTGGACGCCGATCCGTCGGCGGCCGAACCCGTGGCGCAACCATCGCAGGACAAGTGCCTGACGCCGCAATTGCCGTAAGGCGGGCCTTCTCTTTTCCCTCGGATTCCTGCCGGAGCGTCATCACTTCAATCAGAGTCAGGAAAGACGCTCAAGAGTCTTGTTTTAACGCATTTTCTTGACGCGAACCGGTACCCACTTCGCTTGAAAATGCTCTAAGACGCATTTGTGCGATCAACTCAATGGATATTACGCGCCGCGATCTGCGCGATGCTTGCGTTCCTGCCGTTGGGCGTAGCGATGGCGGGAGAGGCCCGTGTTGCGGTTGCAGCCAATTTCAGAATGGTTGTCGATGAGTTGCAGCCAATATTCGCCGAACGCACGGGCCATAATCTCGTCATCTCCAGTGGATCGACGGGCAAGCTTTTTGCCCAGATCGCGAATGGCGCGCCTTTCGATATCATCCTCGCCGCCGATGATCTGCGCCCGGCGCGCCTTGAGGCGGACGGCCACGCGGTTGCCGGTTCGAGTTTCACCTATGCGGTCGGGCGGCTCGTCCTGTGGGATCCGACCGGAGAGAACGTCAGCGCGGATCGCCTTGCGCAAGGCGCCTTCCGGCGGCTTGCGATCGCCAATCCGGACCTTGCGCCCTATGGCGCGGCGGCGCGTGACGTGATGACCGCGCTCGGGGTTGAAGAAGCGCCCGGCAAGAAACTGGCCCTTGGCGAAAATGTGGCTCAGGCCTTTGCCTTTGTGCATACCGGCAACGCCGATCTCGGCTTTGTCGCCCTGTCTCAGGTGCTTGCGATGCCGGAAGCAGCGCGGGGCGATTACTGGACGCCGCCGCAATCGCTGTACCGGCCGATCAAACAGGATGCAGCGCTCTTGTCCTTCGGTGAAGACAACGCCGCGGCATTGGCGTTTATGGAATTCCTGAAAAGCGATGAAGCTGCGGCGGTTATAAAACGCTCCGGATACGAAGTTCCATGAGCGCGCCGGACTTCTCTGCTTTGTGGCTGACCTTTCGTCTGGCGTTTGTCGTAACCTGCCTGTTGCTTGTTCTCGGGACGCCGCTGGCCTGGTGGCTGGCGCGAACGAAAACTCACATTAAGCCTGTCATTGAGGCAATCGTTGCAATGCCGCTGGTGCTTCCGCCCACGGTGCTCGGCTTTTATTTGCTTGTATTATTTAATCCCTCCGCGCCGCTTGGCGGCGCCTGGTTGCAGCTTACCGGTGACACGCTTGCCTTTTCATTCGCCGGTCTGGTCATCGCATCGGTTTTATACTCGCTGCCGTTTGCGGTGCAGCCATTGCAGTCGGCGTTTGAGGCCGTTGGCGACGAGGTGATGGAGGCGGCCGCCTCCTTGCGCGCCTCGCCGATAGATGCGTTTTTCACCATTGCGGCGCCATTATCCGTTCGTGGCTTTGTGACCGCCGCCATATTAAGTTTTGCCCACACGCTTGGCGAATTCGGCGTTGTGCTGATGGTCGGCGGCGCAATTCCCGGCGAGACCCGCGTTGTCTCCATCGCCATATACGAGCATGTGGAAACGCTCCGATACCAGGAAGCATACGGCCTGTCGGCGATCCTCCTCGCCATATCGTTTCTGGTTCTATTGTTTGTATACGTCTTTAATCGCCGGCAGCGCGTTCATGTCCATTAAGCGGCTGAAAATTGAGGTCGAGCACAGGGCCGGAGATTTCTCGCTCGAAACTGCTGCGACGTTTGAAGCCGATGGCTGCGTCGCGGTCTTCGGTCCGAGTGGCGCCGGCAAGTCGACCCTGTTGCGCCTGATCGCGGGGCACGCCCGGCCTCAACGAGGGCGTATCGAATATGACGGCGCCGTTTGGGTCGATACGGCGAAAAAAATATTCACGCCGCCGCATCTGCGCTCTGTCGGGACAGTTTTTCAGGACGGGCGCTTATTCCCGCATCTGACGGTCGAGCAGAATTTGCGCTATGCGGTTGAGCGCGCGCCGCTGCGGGAAGACGGGGCCGGTGTTGAGGAAACGGTTGCTGCATTCGATTTGGCGCCATTGCTGGGGCGCCGACCTGAAACCCTGTCCGGCGGTGAGCGCCAGCGCGTCGCGCTCGCCCGCACCATGTTGACGCGCCCGCAATTGCTGCTTCTCGATGAACCGCTCTCCGCGCTCGACCGAAAACGCAAGGAAGAAATTCTGCCGTATCTCGATAATCTGTCGGAAAGTTTTGGCGCGCCCGCGCTCTATGTCAGTCACAATGTCGACGAGGTTATTCGCATCGCCGATCGCACGATCATTTTAACAGACGGCCGCATCGAGGCGACGGGCGAGACGGCGGAAATCATGAACGCTTATGGATTATCTGCGGGCGCGGAAATTGACAGTCCGGGCGCCATTCTCACTGCGACGGTGACTGAGCATGATACAACCTACGGCCTCACCCGTGTTTCAATAGGGGGGAGCGTGATTTCGCTGCCGATCAATGAAGCAAAAGCGGTCGGCGCCAATGTCGGCGTTCGCATTGATGCGCGCAATGTCGCCATCGCCTTAAACCGTCCCGAGGCGATCAGCATCAGGAATATCTTACCGGCGACAATCGCGTCGTTGGAGGGGCGTGACGGTTCTGCATTCGTCGATGTCGTCATGGATGTCGATGGGACGCGCCTGCGGGCGCAGGTGACGCGGGCGGCGAGTGACGATCTCTCGCTTGCGCCGGGGGTGCGGGTTTATGCGCTTGTAAAAACGGCAGGTTTCGCCATCTGAGGCGCTGGCGAAACATCGCGCGCCGCGATAAGAAATCTTCATGTCTCGTTCGCCAGTAAATATTGCGGCCCTTGGGCTCCTCAGGCTTTACCAGGTCATCCTGTCGCCAGTTTTTTATTTTCTTGGCGCCCGTTGCCGGCATGAGCCGAGCTGTTCTGAATATGCCGCTGATGCGTTCCGCCGGCACAAAACCGGGCGTGCATTCTGGCTGACGGTTTCACGGCTTTCCCGATGTCATCCCTTCGGATCGCATGGGTATGATCCTGCGCCGTGCGAGACGCCTGCGGTGGGCTGGAAATTCTGGCGCCTCGGGGACTGGGCGTGGACGGCGCGCGGTGAGAAAACGGATTAATGCATCCGGTCGAAGACCAGTGAAAAACCGCCCGGCTCACCGTCTTCGATTTGTTTTACATCGACATGCAGCGTGTCCTCATCCGCCAGCCAGTAGCGGATTGACGTGACCGTATGCGATGGCGGATCGGCGGTGAAAGTTGCATCGGTTCCTTCAAACTCGGAGAGCAGGAGCGTGAGCGGTTCTGCGCCTTCTTCCCAGCTCGAAAAATCCGCATTGAAATGTTTGAACCGCATGACCAGCCCGTCGGCCTCTGCGGAAACAATGATATATTCAAGGACACGGGCCTCGCCGTCGCTGACGCCGCGCGCCATGGCGGTCATGACGCCGCCCGCCGGCGCTGACCAGGTTTCCTCGAAGGTGAAATTTTCATCGCCCCCGCGCCAATGGCCGGTAAGGAAAGAAAGATCGTCAATCGTTGGCTCGGCATGGGCCGGCATTGCGAAAATGGATGTAAACAGGATTGCGAGAAGTCTCATGGCGGCCTCCGAAATTCCTTGAACCTTACCATGAGACGCACCGCGCGTCAGGGATTCGACTTCTAGCCATACAGGGCCGCGATCAGGGCCAAGCAACCAGGCCATAGCCGGTGCGGTTGCCGCCGCCGTGATTTCCTGTCGAATATCGCCGCATTGAGCCTGATGGCGTTTTCCCTTATTGCCGGGAGATTCCAGTTTAAACCGCAAATCAAACCAACGAATTCGCATTATGGTCGCTATTACTCTCCCCGACGGTTCTGTTCGCCAATTTGAAGGCCCCGTAACCGGGACCGATATTGCCGAGAATATTTCCAAATCGCTGGCCAAAAAGGCGCTGGCGGTGAAGGTCGACGGCGAGGTTATTGATCTTTTCGCTACGATTGACCGCGACGCGGCGGTCGAAATCGTCACCCGCGAGCATGAGGATGCGCTCGATATCATCCGCCATGACACGGCGCATTTGCTCGCACAGGCGGTGCAGGAACTGTTCCCGGGAACCCAGGTCACGATCGGACCGAATATCGAAGACGGGTTCTTTTACGATTTCGCGCGCGAGGAACCGTTTTCGACCGATGATCTTGAAAAGATCGAAAAGCGCATGGGCGAGATCGTCGATGAAGCGCGCGTGACCCGCCGGGAAGTCTGGGAGCGTGAAAAGGCGATTGCCCATTTCAAGGAGATAGGCGAGCATTATAAAGCGGAAATCATCGCCGACCTGCCGGAAGCCGAAGATGTGAAGATCTACTTTCACGGCGACTGGCATGATTTGTGTCGCGGTCCGCACCTTCCGTCTACGAAGCATATCGGCAAGGCTTTCAAGCTGATGAAAGTCGCCGGCGCCTATTGGCGCGGCGATCACCGCAACCCGATGCTGCACCGGATTTACGGCACCGCATGGACCAGCGAGAAAGATTTAAAGGCTTACCTTCTGCGCCTTGAAGAAGCGGAAAAACGCGACCATCGCCGCCTCGGGCGCGAGATGGATTTGTTCCATTTCCAGCCGGAAGCGCAAGGCTCGGTTTTCTGGCATCCGAAAGGCTTTCTCATCTGGCGCGCGCTTGAAGCGTATATTCGCCGCCGGCTTGATGATGACGGCTATCGGGAGGTGAAGTCGCCGCAGCTTCTCGATTCAAAGCTTTGGGAAAAGTCCGGCCACTGGGGCAAGTTCCGCGAAAACATGTTCGTGGTGCCTGATGAAATTCCGTCAACGGATGACGATGCGCCGGTGCTATCCGGCGAGGCGGCCCTGATGGCGCTAAAGCCGATGAATTGCCCCGCGCATATTCAGATCTTCAATCAGGGGATCAAATCCTATCGCGACCTGCCTATTCGCATGGCGGAATTTGGCTGCTGTCACCGCAATGAGGCCCATGGCGCGCTCCACGGATTGATGCGTGTGCGCCAGATGACCCAGGACGACGCGCATATTTTCTGCCGGGAAGATCAGATTGCGGAGGAAACCGTGCGTTTCCTCAACCTGTTCGCCCGCGTCTATGAAGATATGGGGATGACCGATATCGCCTATAAGCTGGCGACGCGGCCCGAACAGCGCGCCGGCGACGACGCCACCTGGGATCGCGCGGAAAAAGCGCTTGGCGACGCGCTGACCGCCGCAGGGCTGAAATTTGAATATGCCGAGGGCGAGGGCGCCTTTTACGGGCCGAAGCTGGAATTTCACCTGACCGACGCTATCGGGCGCACCTGGCAGGCGGGCACTTACCAGCTCGATTATGTGCTCCCCGAACGGCTCGATGCGACCTATGTGGACGAAACCGGCGCCAAACAGCGCCCGGTAATGCTGCATCGCGCGGTGTTCGGCACGTTTGAACGCTTTATCGGATTGCTGATCGAGCATTACGCCGGGAAGCTTCCCTTCTGGCTGGCGCCGGTGCAGGTCGTCGTCGCGACAATCACGTCGGAAGCCAATGCGTATGCGGAAAATGTACTGGCGCAATTACGGGCGGCGGGGCTGCGTGCTGAACTCGATATCCGCAATGAAAAGATCAACTACAAGGTGCGCGAACATTCCCATGGGAAAATTCCTGTGATCGCCGTTGTTGGCGCGCGCGAAGCGGAAGAGGAAAAAGTCTCGCTTCGCCGTCTCGGCGAAAAACAACAAGAGGTGGCCTCGCTTGAGGATGCGATAACTGCGCTGGCCGCCGATGCGCTTGCGCCCGATTTGCGCGAAAAGGCGTAACGCCTCGTGGCGAAAGTTGGCTTCCGGCGCCGGCGCGATCAGGCGAGCTTGTTGCTCCTTTTTGCGCTTTTCGCGTTGTTGCCCTTAACGGTGGTTTTCGGTCATCGTGGCCTTGCGCCGTGGTTGTTGCTGGCGTCTATCCCGGCTTTTTTTCGCGGTGATTTCTGGCTCTTGTCATTCGGCGCGATTTTTGACCGCATGGACCCGCGCGTTCCCTATTTCGCCGGTTTCCTCTCGATCACGGCTTTTTGCGTCTGGATTTTCGCATCCGGTTACTGGTCGCCGCAAGAAAAGCCGGCGCTTGCCTTCTGGGTTTATGCGCCGGTTCTCGTCGGCGGCGTCGTGGCGTGGTTTGCGGCGAATGTGAATCGTGTCTGGGCATGGCGGATCGCGGTCGCCTATGCGGCCGCAATCGTTTGCGGGATGGGCGTATTGGCGTTTGAAGGGGTGAGCGGCGGCGCCTTGCGCGCCATCCTGCCGCCGGAAGATCAAAGCCCTGATCGCGCCCGCGATATTATTTCCCTCGGCCGCGGCGTCACTGCGCTTGCGCCGGCGTTATTTCCGGCGGGCATCATCGCTGCGGCTGTGTGGAACCGCTATGCGGCGCTGGCGGTGCTCGGGCTCGGGGTCGCCGCCGCGATCCTCAACGATGTCTCGGCCAACGCCGTCGCGCTCAGCGCCGGGCTTGCAACGGCGATTATCGCTTTCAAGGCGCCGCGCACGACACTGCGCGGGCTTTCATTTTTTGCCATTGCCGCGCTGGTATTGGCGGCGCTTGCCGTCTTCATTCCGGTTGAAAGCATTTTTGCATTTGGCGAGGGCTGGGCGCCGGCATCGTCGCTTCACCGCGTGGCGATCTGGCAGGCGACGGCGGAACGAATACCGGAGGGTTTGCCCTTTGGCTTCGGCGCAGACTATTCGCGGATATGGAAGGACGCAGCCGACACGATAGATGTTCCCGGCTCGCCAATGCCGCTGTCGGTCATGCCGCTGCATCCGCATAATCTTTATTTGCAGATTTGGCTTGAGCTTGGTCTGCCGGGCGTTCTGGCCTTTGGCGGCTTTCTCTATTGGGGCGCGCGCGCCTTTGTCGCCGCCGAGTTGCAAAAGCCGGTGATCGCCGCCGCCGCCGGCGCCTTCGCCGCCGTTCTCGCCTCGACACTGGTTGAGACAAGCCTCTGGCAGGTCTGGCGATTTGCGGCCATGGGCCTCGCCGCCATGGGGATCGGGCTTGCTCATTCCCTCCATATGAACTGGTCGAGAGTGCAATGAGCGCCGGCGCCGTTTCAGCGATTGTCGTCAGCTATCATACAGGACCGCTCCTTGCCGACTGTCTTGCTGCGCTGGACCGTGAGGCGGTCGGTGAGATCATCCTGGTCGACAACGGCAATCCGGCGGGCGCGGTGGATGCTGCGGCTGCTGACATCGCCATCCCCGTCCGTGTACTGACGGGGCACGGAAATATTGGTTTCGCCGCTGCGTGTAATAGGGGCGCAAAGGCTGCGGCCGGCGAATTTTTTCTGTTCATCAATCCCGACGCGATCATTGCCGAGGGCGGCGTTGCACGGATGCTGACCGATGGCGCATCATTGACGCGGCCATGGCTCATGGGCGTGAAGCTGGTCGACCCGGATGGGGAAGAACAGCGGGGCTCGCGCCGGGCTGAGCTGACGCCATGGCGCGCGATCTTTGATGCGTCGCAATTATCCACACTGGCGCCGCAGGTGTTCTCGCCCTTCAACCTGCACCAGACGCCGCCGCCGGAATCGCTTGCGGAAATTGCGACCCTCTCGGGCGCATGCCTGTTCCTGCCTTCGCAAGACTACGCGGCGATGGGCGGCATGGATGAGGGGTATTTCCTGCATGTTGAAGATATCGACTTCTGCAAGCGGTTTCGCGACGCCGGCGGGAAGGTCTGGTTCAACCCGCATGTCAGCGTCACCCATCACAAAAGTTCAAGCGCGGCGCCGGTGCGCGAGGTTGAGGCCCACAAAACGCGGGGGCTCATTCGCTATTTCGATACGCATTTTAAAAAAAGCTGGCCGGCGCCGATACGGTGGTTACTGGCGAAAGCTTTGTGGGTCTCGTTTGCGGTGAAGGTGCGTGGGCGCGATCCTTAAATCCTGGATCACGGGCGTTTCAGATTTAACGCCCGATGATCTAGTCCGGGTATTGAATGCCGGGCGGGCCGTAATAATCGGAAATCGCAAAGAGCGTGAAGTCGCGCGTTTCATCATTACCGATGGGCGCCAATACGCCGCCCATGGGGCGAATATCGTTGAAGCGATAATTCACATGCGCATCGCTATTGAGGATGGATACAAAGAGCGAGCGTTTATGGTCATCGGGCCGGAATGGGAAAAACGCCTCATAATGATGATGGACGCCGTTATTGGGATCGAGCGCCGCGATTTCCAGATTGCTCTTTCGTTGATAGTAAAACATCTCGGCAATCATTGACCGGTCGTCGAAAAGGATCGCGTCAAAGCCGCGCGACTGCGATGCGACCTGCGTTGTCAGTGACCGCCAGCCGCGCAGCTCCGCAACGGCGCTTCCCGCGCCTATCCGGTCGATCAGGGCGAAATTCGTCATGCCGATGAGGAAAGCCGCGGCGAGCGCTGTGTGTAAAGCGAGGCTTGCCTTGGCCAGGATCATGCGCCCGTGATCGGCGAGAAATGCGCTGACGAGAATGATCGCCGCCGGATAGGCCGCCGCCGCCCAGTTTGCGTGGGCGCGGGAAATGAACGCCTGCGCTGCGACAATCGCGAGCGGCGTCAGCGCAAAGATCAGGAGGAGGAAACGGTCGTCCGTGCGGTCAGGTTTGCGCAGCAAAAAAAACGCCGCTGCGATCAACCCACAGAAGAGTATCGGGCCGAATACGACGAACTGCGCGGCGATAAACCCCAAAAACGGCATTGGTTTAAACAGCGATGACGACCAGTCGGCATTGGCGGCCGTATGGGCGACGGTCTGAAATTCGTTGGCGGCGTTCCAGGCGATGTTCGGTGCGAAAAGCGCCAACGCAATAAGCGCCGTCAAAAGCGTTTGCGGTCGCAGGAATGCGTTTCGTGCTCGTTCCGACAGGATGACCGCGATGGCCGCCGCCGCCGGGAAATATAGCATCGCATATTTTGAAAGAAGCCCGAGCCCGATCAATACGCCCAGTGCTGCGTATTCGTATAGCGATGCACGTTCTGATTTTATTATTCGTATAAAGACATAAAGCGCACCGGACCAGAACAGTAAGAGCGGCGCATCGGTGGTGATGAGGAACGATGAGACGCTGGCTCCCGGAAGGGTGAGCCACCCAAGGCCGGAAAAAAAGGCGACGGTCCCGCCGAAGAGGCGCTGCGCGGTGAGGTATATGAATGCGGCCGTCCCGGTATGCAGTAGCGGCGCGGCGAGGCGCACGGCCCATTCGCTGTCGCCGAAGAGGCCGGTGGTCGCGCCGATCAGCCATGCGATCATGGGCGGTTTTGAAAAATAGCCGAACGCTGGATCCTGCGCCCATGTCCAGTACTGCGCTTCGTCGGGACCGAGATCGCCATCGGCGAAAATCAGCGCAACGATGCGGATAGCGGTAATGCTCGCGGCCCAGAACCAGAACGACCGTAGGATTGCTGGCGCGGTGTCAGAGTGGGGCTTGGTCGCGGACATAGATCGTTATCTCAACAGGCTTGCCGTTCGAGTAATTGAGCCCGTCGATCACGGCAAGACTGCGCGCGAGATCGCCGGCGGCATCGAGAAACGGTCCTTCCTCGCGCGCTTCGACGGCGGCGACGGAGACTTCGCCATTTGCAAACATCTGTCCGGCGAGGGCGCCGCTGACGAGGGCGGTCTCCGTGCCAATGAGGAAGACGGCGGAGGGCTCTGAATAGCCGGCGATGGCGATATTTTGCGCTTCGTCACGGATCGGGTGCAGACCAGCCTCGTCAAGCGCGGCGGAAAGCCGGGGCGAAACCGCAAGGTGGTCGAGATTGGGGAGGACCGCGCCCATCAACGCCCAGGCATAGAGACCGGCAAGACCGGCCGCGGCAAGGGAGCCCTTGCGCGCTCGCCCGCGCCAGAAAAGTGCTGTCACATAGATTGTCGCGATGGCGAATGCGGCAGACAATCCATAGCAATAAACGGTCATCGGCCCGGCGCTCAGCATGATTGGCAGGATTGCGATGGCGGCGCTGGCGGCCAGTCCGACGCCGCCATAGGTCGCCGCGCCGAGCCGGCGCAATAAAGACGGCCTGTCGCCATCTTTGAGAACGGCGTGGGCCGCGATAATCGCCAGCGCCGGATAGAGCGGCATGACATAATGCGGCAGTTTCGTCGCGGCGATTTCAAAAACGATCCATGTGGGCGCAATCCAGGCAAGAAGGAATCGCGCCTGCCAGTTCGCCCGGTCCTTCCAGATATGGACGAGCCCCGGTCCGATCAGCGCCGCCGCCGGCCAGAACATGACCCACACCAACAATGTGTGATAGCCGGGCGGGCCGGCGTGTTTTTCCTGCGCTTCGCCAACCTTGCCGAGCATATCGCCGCCGATGGCGTCTTTGAAAAAACGCCCGTCCGTCGCGTCGTTAATGGCGAGCGCCCATGGGGCGACCATGAGTGCGACAATGAGCAGGCCAATAAAAGGGCGCATACGGAACGTCCAGCCTGCGCGCCGGTCTGCGGCGGCAACTCCCGCGCCGGTCAGCACAGAAACCATCGGCGCGATCGGGCCTTTAACGAGAACCGCCGCGCCTTGCGCAATCCAGAACGATATCGCTGTGCGCCAGTCTTGTCTGCGACCTTCGGCGTGTGCGCCATAGATCTCGATGAAGGCGTATTGCGCGGCACAGACAAGCGCGAGAAGAACGCCGTCGGTTTTTGCGATTGTCGCTTCGGCGGCGACCAGCGGCGCCGAGGCAATCAACAATCCGGCGATAAAGCCCGTTTCATCGTCATAAAGTCTGCGGCCCGCGAGAAACGTGAATATCGCGGCGAAAATAACGCCGATGACCGAGGGGATGCGATAGGCCCAGATCGAACGCGCCTCGACACTGGAGAATACGGAAACGCTCGCCGCCTGGGCCCAGTAAATGCCGGCGGGCTTTTTATTGCGTTCGCGGTCCTGAAACCGGATCGTGATGTAGTCGCCGGTTTCGAGCATCTGCGCGGTTGCCTGCGCAAAGCGGGCTTCGTCGCGGTCGAGCGGCGGCAACGTCCACAAGCCCGCCATCGCAACAAATGCGGCGAACAATGCAACAATCCCGAGTTTGGCGCCCGTCGAGGCTATCATGCGAACAATCCCCTTGCGGCGCGCACATTAGGCGGTTGCGACGGGCTTGTCTCGCCGGGCATGGAACCAAGGCGTGACGGCTTGCCGCAAACCGGTTATGAGCGCGGCAATGGCTGACGAAACACATAAAGATAACGCCGCCTTTTTCGCCTGGCCGTCGCCGCAGCCGGATGCGCCGACGGTCAGCGTCGTCGCGCCTATGTATAACGAAGCGGGCGGGGCGGCGTCCCTGATCGCGGAGATTGCATCGGCGCTTGACGGCGTCGATCATGAAATCATCGCGATTGACGACGGGTCGAACGACGCGACGGTTGATGAACTTGCCGCGACAGCCACGCGCCAGTTGCGTATTCTTCGTCACGAAAACAATGCTGGCCAAAGCCGCGCCATCCGCACCGGCGTTCTGGCCGCGCGCGGCGAGATTGTCGTGACGCTGGACGGCGACGGGCAAAACGATCCGGCGGATATTCCGCGCCTGGTCACGGCTATTCGCGCTGCGGCGCCGAACACAGCGATGGTCGCGGGCGAGCGAACGAAACGCAAAGACACTGCCGCAAAGCAATGGGCGTCGCGCACGGCCAATGGGCTGCGAAAACGCCTCCTGAATGACGGCGCCGATGACACTGGCTGCGGCCTGAAGGCGTTTTATCGCGAGGCTTATCTGCGCCTCCCGTATTTCGATCACATGCACCGCTATCTGCCGGCGCTGATGCGGCGGGAGGGATTTGACGTAAAATTCCTGCCCGTCGGCCATCGGCCACGGGCCCACGGGCAGTCCAAATACACCAATATCGGGCGCCTGATGGTCGCGATTCGCGATTTAATGGGTGTTTTCTGGCTGAATGGGCGGTCCCGGTCCCCCGGCGGCGTCAGGGAAATGGACCGCTAAGGGCTGCCTTGGCGGTCTTGCTTGTGGTAAGCAAGGGCTTAAGGTTTAGCGCGCGTCGCCGTATCAAATTGGGACGGGGGGCGGCGGAAACAGGAAACTTGGGGAATAAACATGTATCAGATGCTGCCGCTGTTGGGGATCAGCCTCATTGTTTACGCAGTTTTGACGCTGACCGGCGCTGTCGGTTCGGCTGAATTGCCATGGCACGAAATGCTGTTTGTTGAGCTGAACCTTGTCTCCGGCGAGACATGGCGGATTTCGTTCGGCGACGTTT
>CAMYNO010000010.1 GCA_947259815.1 uncultured Parvularculaceae bacterium | reverse complement strand
TTCCATTTTGATCGCGAAATAAAAAACGCGGTCCGATGGTGCGTCGGACCGCGTTTCCTTCACGGACCCGATCTGGCGAATGCGATCTTCAAACTTGAGTATGTTCGATTGCGCAGGGCGGGTCCGTGAATCTTTTGCTGGTTATTTCGAAACGTAGTCCTTTCGAGTTTCGTTTTACCAGTTACGCGTAGGTATAAGGGAGGGGGAAATCACCTACAGGTTGCATGGAACCCTCTAGATGCTCGTCGGTCAACGAAAAACCGCGTTAACCATATTCACAATTTACTTTTCATTAACGTTCGTAAACAGATCGTTAATGATCCGGACCCGAACCGATATATAAAATGCGGCGCATACAGAGAATTAGCCTGTATGAGCGGGTCGCGAACGCGTTCGCCATGGTTCTGATATGTCGGAGAGGTAAGCATTTATCGATTCGACTTCGAGACGAACCACGCCGCCGCCCGCCAGTTCAACCCTGACCACGCCGCCGCCATCGGCGCCAGGCTCAAAGGTCAGGGCGAGCAATTCCACGACAGCGTCCCTCGCCTCGGTCTTTAAATGCTGAAATTGAACGGACATTACGTCATCGAAATGAATACCGGCGCGCACCCGCATAAAAGGTCCGGTCTTGCGGCCTTCCGCACATTCCCAAACAAACCGATTGGCGACAAAGGCGAATCGCCGTTCGGCGGAAATATAGGCAAAGTCGCCGACCTTCGCGACGGCGTCCTGAAGCACCGTCGACAAGACCTCCAGATCGTCCTTGTCGCCCGCCATCAGGCGTAAAGGCTGATATTCTTTCGAGGCCGCCACCGGCTCCTCCTAGTCGCTGATTCGTTCAATCAAAGCGCCGCATTCGGCGAGTTTATCTTCCAGCCGTTCAAAGCCGCGATCAAGGTGATAGACACGGTTGACCATGGTTTGCCCCTCCGCGCCAAGCGCCGCGATGACGAGCGACATGGACGCGCGCAAATCGGTCGCCATAACCGGTGCGCCTTTCAACTTTTCAACGCCGCGCACGGTCGCCGTTTGTCCGTCTACAGAAATTTGGGCGCCCATGCGCGACAATTCCGGCGCATGCATGAAACGGTTTTCAAAAATCGTTTCCTTGATATGTGAAACGCCGTCCGCGGTAATCATCAACGCCATGAACAGCGCCTGCAGATCCGTTGCGACGCCGGGATAGGGATGAGTTACAATATCGACCGAGCGGCACCGGTCGAGCGCTTTCTTGACCTTTACGCCCTTTTCGTCCGTTGTGAACGTAAGGCCCGCCTCTTCAAGAACCGCCCTCGCCGCGCCGAGCAAGTCAATATCGGCGCCAGCCAGCGTCAATTCCCCGCCTGTGACACCGACCGCCATCGCATAGGCACCGGTTTCAATGCGATCAGGCAGGACGCGATACGTAACGCCGCCAAGTTTATCGACGCCTTCAATCGAAATCGTTTGCGTACCGGCCCCGCTTACTTTCGCGCCCATCGCATTAAGGCAATCGGCGAGATCGGCAATCTCCGGCTCCTGCGCCGCATTTGAAATCTTCGTCTCGCCATTTGCCAGCGCTGCGGCAAGCATGGCGTGCTCGGTCGCGCCAACGGAAACGAACGGGAAGGAGATTTCCGCGCCGTGCAGGCCATCTGGCGCCTCGGCGAAAACATAGCCTTCATCCAAATCGATTTTCACGCCCATGGCCGTCAGCGCTTTCAAGTGCAGATCAACCGGGCGCGCGCCGATGGCGCAGCCGCCGGGCAAGGATACTTTCGCCTTCCCCTCGCGCGCCAGCAACGGTCCAAGAACGTTAAAGCTCGCCCGCATTTTCCGAACCAGATCATACGGCGCCTCGGTCGACGCGATATCTTTCGCGCAAAGACGCAGGGTCGATCCTTCAAACGTCGACTCAACGCCGTGCTGATTGAGCAGGCGAAGCAACATCGACACATCGGCCAGCCTTGGCACGTTTTCGAGCGTAAGCGTTTCTTCGGTAAGCAGCGACGCCGCCATCAGCTTCAGCGCGGAATTCTTCGCGCCGCTAATCGGGATCACCCCGTACAGCGGACGGCCGCCAATGATCGCCAGTCTATCCATTTAGTCGTCCTTGTCTTTTACGCCGCTTGTCTTGCGCCGTCGCAAATTATCGCGCAGCGCCTCGGCGAGGCGCGCTTCGCGTCCGGCCTTTTTAGTCTCGCCTTTAAACGGCGGCTTTCGGGCCGTGGTCGGGCGATCCTTGGGCGCGCGGTCTTTATTGTCTCGGTCGGGCGGCGTTGGCATGGCGGCGGACCATACGCGGGCGAGAGGTGCGGTCAAGCATGGCTTTGCACCGGCCCGTCGTTCGTGCCAAGGAGCATCCCATGCGGATATGTGTCTTTTGCGGATCGAGTTTCGGGGCCCGGCCCACCTATGAGCAGGCGGCGCGCAATCTGGGCGTTGCCCTCGCCGAGCGCAATATCGGGCTGGTCTATGGCGGCGCGTCGGTGGGCCTGATGGGCGCGATCGCGGACGCCTGCCTCGACGCCGGCGGCGAGGTTGTCGGCATCCTCCCCGAGGCGCTTGCGGATCTGGAAATCGCGCATCCGGGGCTCTCGCAATTACGCATTGTCTCCTCCATGCATGAGCGCAAAAAGCAGATGGCCGATCTGTCGGATGCTTTTGTTGCCTTGCCCGGCGGCATCGGCACGCTGGAAGAAGCGTTCGAAATCTGGACATGGTCGCAGCTTGGCATTCACCAAAAACCGATTGGACTGCTCGACGTTGACGGCTTTTACGAAAAGCTCGCAGCGTTTCTCGACCAGCTCGTATCCGAAGGATTTGTAAAACCCGTCCACCGCGCGATCATGCTCGCCGAAAAATCGCCCGCTGCTCTGATTGACGCGCTGGCGGCGGCAGAAATCCCGACCGACAAAAAATGGGTCGATGAGTTGCGCCGATGACAAACGCTGAGACACAACTTCGCGGCGCTCTTGCCGGCGCCGATTGCTTTGAGCGCGCGCCGATGATGACGCGCGTTGCCCGCGCCGAAGACATCGACGAACTCGGCCATGTGAACAACGCCGTGTATCTGGTCTGGGCGCAGGATATTGCCGTGGCGCACTGGCGCGCCGTCGCTGATGAAAAACTGCTCAAGGATTATGTCTGGGTCGCTCTGCGCCATGAAATCGACTATCGCGATCAGGTGCTGGAAGGCGAAACCGTCGAGATCCGCACCTGGCTTGGCGGTGCATCCGGCCCGCGTTTCATCCGGCATATCGATATCAGGAAGCCCGGCGCGACACGCCCCTCCGCCTCGGTGGTGACGACCTGGTGCCTTATCGACGCCGCCTCGCGGAAGCCGCGCCGCGTCGGGCCGGAAATCCTTGAGCCATTCGGCCTTGGCGGCGCCGGCAAACAATGAACGCTGACGGCTTCCCATCCAGCGCCGCGCACGCTATACCGCGCCCTCTTTTCGGCAGGGCCCATATTGCCGCAGTAGCTCAGTGGTAGAGCGCACCCTTGGTAAGGGTGAGGCCGGGAGTTCAATTCTCCCCTGCGGCACCATTTCACAAAACTGAGAAAGCGCCGGGTCAAAATGCCTTCTCTGCTGGAAGTGTCTTGCCCCCGTATAACTGCTCCACGCGATTTTTATTTGGTTACGAGAATTGAGCTTGTGAGCTTGCCCCGAGTGTTTGAGCTTGCCCCGAGTGTTGGACCAGCGTTGAGCTGAACCTCTCGGCCTTATGAGCTTGCCCCGAGTGTTGGACCAGCGTTGAGCTGAAC
>CAMYNO010000009.1 GCA_947259815.1 uncultured Parvularculaceae bacterium | reverse complement strand
GGCGTAAACATGATCCGGGCGAGAAATTCCCCTGGGCGCGGCTGGCGGCGGAAGGTCTGGCTCTGGGACCGTTCGCCGGCGCCGCGGAGGAAGGCGAAAATGTCTCGTTCGAAGACGCTTTGGCGGCGCTGCAGAAGATCGGATACGACGCCAATCTTGGCGATTTCAACGCTGGATTGCTGGCCTTTCAGCGACGGTTCTGTCCGGCCGCGCTGGGCCAGGGGTTTGACCCGCTCACAAGGGCGGCCTTGACCGCCGTGGCGCGAGGCCTCACTTAACGCCCGCCAGACGGTCGGACGGTCGCTCCGCGAGGAGAGGAAAGTCCGGGCTCCATGGAAACACGGCGCCGGGTAACGCCCGGCCAGGGCGACCTGAGGGAAAGCGCCACAGAAAACATACCGCCCCGTTTTCGGGGCAAGGGTGAAAAGGTGCGGTAAGAGCGCACCGCCGGCCCAGTAATGGGACGGGCATGGCAAGCCCCGCCGGGAGCAAAACCGAATAGGGACGGCGCGCCGCCAGCGCTTCGGCAATGGGGGCAGGCGGGTTTTCACGCCGAGCCGTCCGGGTTGGTTGCTTGAGGCCGCGCGCAAGCGTGGTCCCAGAGGAATGGTCGTCGCTCAGCAATGAGTACAGAACCCGGCTTACAGACCGTCTGGCCAAATTTATACGACGCGCGTTATTAGGGCGGAGAATTAGGAAGGATTTCGATATGCCGTCTTTTGATATCGTTTCGGAAATCGACACCGCCGAAGCTGAAAACGCAATCGCTAACGTGACCCGCGAAATCGGAACCCGCTATGATTTCAAGGGCTCCAAATCCACTGTCGAAATGGCTGACGGCGTCATTACCATATTTGCCGACGACGATATGAAACTGCGCCAGATGCACGAACTCTTGCAGGGCCACATGCAAAAGCGCGGGATCGAACCGGGCTCGCTCGATTACCAGAAGGAAGAGCCCGCGGCCGGACAGTCTGTTCGCCAGCGGGTACTCCTGAAGGAGGGGATCGGAAAGGAGCTGGCGAAGGATATCGTCAAGAAAATCAAGGGCGAGAAATTCAAGGTGCAGGTCGCGATCCAGGGTGACGAACTACGCGTTACAGGCAAAAAGCGTGACGATCTCCAGGAAGTGATCGCTTTTGTGAAGGGCCTTAATCTCGACCAGCCGCTGCAATACAAGAATTTTCGCGATTGATTTGGGTCGGTCGCCCCTATCCGTCGGACCCGGAATTTTGCGGAGCGGGAACCTGCGCGCCGCCTAGCCATGAACGTCGGCATCCGATATGACCGAATGCGCCGATCAGGAGCCAAGCATGTCTGAAATCGAACAGCCTCTTCTGGAAATCATTGCCGAACACGCCGTTGGCCTGACCTCGCCGCCGACCCGCGCAACGCCGATTGCCGATCTTGGAATCGACAGTTTCTCCATCGTTGAGATTATCTACGAAGTCGAAGAAAAACTCGGTGTCGATGTGCCGTTTAACGCCAATGAAAATCCTTTTGGCGATATGTCGACTGTTGGCGACCTGATCGACGCCTTACAAAACCTCATCAAGAAATAGGATCGCGATGACGCGCAATGTTGTCGTAACCGGATACGGCGTCATCTCGCCGATAGGCGCTGATGCTGCGTCGTTCCGCGACGGGCTGAGCAAAGGGCGCTGCGGTATTGCCACCGACGCCTTTTCGATTGAGGAACTGTCGATCACGCTGCCGGGCGGGAAGGCGCCTGATATTGCTGAACGGATTGATGGGCTCGGCCCGGCGCTGAAGCGCGCTGACCGTGTCTCGCAAATGGCGACGCTCGCCGCCGATGAAGCAATTGCCCATGCGGGGCTTGAGATAGACGACGAAACCGCCATGCGAACCGCCTGTATTATCGGTTCCGGCATTGGCGGGCAGGGCTCCTTCGACCGCGCATATTACGACATGCTGAAAAAGGACCGGCGGCCGCATCCGCTGACGGTTTTGCGTGTGATTCCGAACGCGCCGGCCAGCCATGTTTCGATCCGGCACGGGTTGCGTGGGCCGTCCTTCGCTATCGCCAGCGCCTGTGCGTCGGCGACCCATTCTATCGGGGTTTGCGCCGATATTATTCGCGGCGGTTCGGCCGATGTCGGTGTTGCCGGGGCGGCGGAAGCGGTTCTCACCTATGGCGCGCTTGAGGCGTGGAACGCCATGCGCATTCTTGCTGATGAAACCTGCCGGCCATTTTCGAAGAACCGCAATGGTCTCGCCATCGGTGAAGGCGCCGGCATTCTGGTGCTGGAAGAAGAGGAGCGCGCAAAAGCGCGCGGCGCCAATATTCTGGCGCGCCTTGCCGGGTTCGGCATGAACGCTGATGGCAAGGACATGATCAATCCGTCCATGGAGGGCGCTGCGAACTGTATGAAGATGGCGCTATCGGGTGTGCGCATCGACGATCCGTCCACGGTCTATATCAACGCCCATGGCACCGGCACTTTCCTGAACGACCCGACCGAAACGAAAGCCATTCGCGAGACGTTTGGCGCGGGCGCCGACCAGCTTGTTGTTTCGTCGACCAAGTCCATGCACGGGCATCTGCTTGGCGCCGCCGGGGGCGTGGAGGCGGTGGCCGCGATTTCCACGCTTGAGAGCGGGATCATTCCGCCAACCATCAATCTCGATGAGCCTGATCCGGATTGCGATTTGAATTATGCACCCAATGAGGCAATCGAGCGGCGCATTGATGTTGCTGTTTCAAACTCATTTGCTTTCGGCGGTATGAACGCCGTCGCGGTGTTTGAAAAAGCATAAACCTTCCCGGCATGAAGTCACTGACCTCCACCAGAGGTGGAGGTTTGAAACGCTTCGCTTGGACCACTGGAAGTGGTTTTGTTAGGGAGAGTTAATAGCTTGGTTTGAACAAATCGCCATAATCGCTGGCTTTGTCCTGTTTTTCCTGGTTCCGGATATAACGTCTGACGACCTCCTCCTGATAGCCGGTCGTTGAAACGAAGTATCCGCGAGCCCAGAAGTGATAGCCCTTATACTTGCGTTTGCGGGCATACCTGTTCGCCACATAGAGCGCCGTCTTGCCCTTCAGAAAGCCGACCACGTGCGCAACAGAATACTTTGGCGGAATGCTGATTAGCATGTGCACGTGATCCGGCATCAAAAAGCCTTCCTCAATCACGCAGCCCTTCTGGATCGCCAATTTGATAAACAGTTCACGCAACTCCTGACGAAGGCTCCCGTAAAGCCGTTTCGTCCGATATTTACTGCCGAAAACTACGTGATATTTACACTCCCACGTTGAGTGGGATAAGGTTTTGTAGTCCATAAAACCTCCATGCTTGGTTGTAAAACCACTCCAATGGTCCAAGCGTGGAGGTATCTTTCCTACAATGTAGAACCCGTCCAATCCTCCACCGTAGGTGGAGGTTTTTGATCGAATAATAAAGCGATACTGCACTCGGGCAGCATCGCTTTTCTGGCAAGTGGTCAGTGGAGAAGATTAAGCGTGAGCCGCTTTGCTCGGCGCCATTTTGTGAACGCTTGTGCGAAGCCACGTAAAGCCAAGGATCATGATCACCAGGCCCATATAACGCACAAAGTAAAAGCCGAGGTCATCGACAAAGGTCTGAAAAAGACCGGCGATTGATCCATAGATCGATTGCAAATCCGCACCTGACGCGCCCATGGCAGCGATCGGCCAGACCGTGCGGTCTATCAAAAGAGCGAAAAGCCCGTAAATCCATACATTCGTATCCTTGCGCGCAAACATGGCGAATAAGAACGCCAGGATGATTGCACGCGGCAAATCCGCTCCGGAAAATCCGATGCCGACGATATATTCAAGGTCTTCCATCTTGCTGCTCCAATACGCTGCATTTGCCCTTTGCGATTAACGCCTGATCAGGGTTAATGCGGGGTAAAACAATGCGTTTTTCGGCCGCAAAAAACGGGT
>CAMYNO010000008.1 GCA_947259815.1 uncultured Parvularculaceae bacterium | reverse complement strand
CCGCGTCACGCGCAAGGTGTTCCCAAGCGCCAGCGAGTGACGGCATACAGCAACCCCCGGCCATGGAAACAGGCGCAGATTGACATAGGCAACGAGAATGAAAGTCAGCGCCGCAAAGATGAACAGCGCATTCAACGGCGTGCCGGAGAAATTCGTGACCGCCTCGTTTTGCGCCCCGACGACCAGCGATTGAACCGCCGTCCCGCGCAGCAGCAGATAAACCGTGCCGACGAGCCCGGCGGCGATAATCAGAACCACCAGCGCGCGCATGAAAATATTCCCGCCCTCATCCGCATTCGGACGGTTTTTTGGATGAAAATGCAGCAATGCGATAATCCACAAGATCACGGCGAAGGGGGCGGCCGCCGCCAGCGGCAAGGCAAAGTCATAGATCCAGGCGCCGCCGCTTTCCGCAATCGCTTTCGACGCCGGCACCAGCTCGATAGTATGAAGGCTTTCTGCGTCGGGGAATGACGCCATCGTCTGGGACATGGCTTCGACGATATATTTCATCACGAAGAAACCGGCGCTGGCGACGGGCAGAACGGCAATCGCAAAGACCAGCAAAGCGCTCGCAAACCCGGCAACGATGAAACGCAACTGTTCAGGACCAAAAGGAAGACGGAAAAGCCCCGGCGCCGGTCGCTCGCCCAGTCCGGCATAGCGGATCAGCGGCGCCATAAAGGAGGAAAGCAGGATGACGTTGAGCACAATATTGATGCTTGCAATCGCCGCCATTTTGTCTGGCGCCGTCGCCCATCCGCGCTGGGCGTATTGCGCGAAATACTGTTTTGCCTGAAACATCGAGTTGACGTCGGCGAAGGTAATCGCATCGCCGGCAATCACCGAAAGATAGGCAAAGGTCGTCGCCATATCGACGATCAAAAGCAGTAGAACCGGGAGCCAGGCGACACGCGCGATCAACTCTATGCGGCGGAGGCCGAAATTCAGCGCCTCGCCGATGACTGAAGACATACGCAATGTCATAACCCGATACGCCCCTCAACACCCCGTTCCCGCGAGGCTACAGGGTTCAACAGCGCGCCGCAACGCGCTAGAAGCCGGCTCAAATGAAAAAACCCACTGATATTCATGTAATTGGCGCGGGACTCGCGGGTTCCGAGGCAGCCTGGCAGGCGGCGCAAGCCGGCGCCCGGGTCGTGATCCACGAAATGCGCCCGACCAGAGAGACGGAAGCGCACCAGACCGACCAATGCGCAGAACTTGTCTGTTCCAATTCCTTTCGCTCCGACGACGCTCTCGGCAATGCCGTCGGACTGCTGCATGAGGAGATGCGC
The DNA here is from genome assembly GCA_947259815.1 of uncultured Parvularculaceae bacterium. Lineage (GTDB taxonomy): Bacteria > Pseudomonadota > Alphaproteobacteria > Caulobacterales > Parvularculaceae > Hyphococcus. The sequence continues at coordinate 1,293 of CAMYNO010000008.1, read as the reverse complement.
CAATGCGGATCGCTCATCATGCGCGCGGCGGATGCGAACCAGGTTCCGGCGGGCGGCGCGCTGGCGGTTGACCGCGATAATTTTTCCGCCGCCGTCACCGCCGCGCTGAGCGATCACCCGAATATAGAACTCAGGCGCGAGGCGATTGACGACCTGCCGCCGGCGGATTGGCAAAATGTCATCGTCGCCACCGGACCGCTGACAGCCCCGGCGCTGGCGGACGCCATTCGTTCGTTAACGGATGAAGCCTCCCTCGCCTTTTTCGATGCGATTGCGCCGATCGTTTACAAGGACTCGATAGGTTTCGATATCGCCTGGTTCCAGTCGCGCTACGACAAGGTCGGCCCCGGCGGCGACGGTGCCGATTACATCAACTGTCCGCTCAATGAAGATGAATACACCGCGTTTATCGACGCCCTGCTCGCGGGCGAGAAAACCGAATTCAAGGAATGGGAAAAGTCGACGCCCTATTTCGAGGGATGCCTGCCCATCGAAGTGATGGCGTCGCGCGGCGTAGAAACATTGCGCTTTGGACCGATGAAGCCGGTCGGCCTTACCGACCCACGCACCGGAAAGCGTCCGCATGCCGTCGTTCAATTGCGTCAGGATAATGCTCTTGGCACGCTCTATAATATGGTCGGCTTCCAGACGAAGTTGAAATACGGCGCCCAAAGCGATATCATCCGGATGATCCCCGGATTGCAGAACGCGAATTTCGCACGGCTCGGCGGCATCCATCGCAATACGTTCCTGAACTCGCCGGTGCTGCTTGACGAAACGCTGCGCTTGAAAGCGCGGCCGGCCTTACGTTTTGCCGGCCAGATCACCGGGGTCGAAGGCTATCTTGAAAGCGCCGCCATCGGCCTGATCGCAGGACAGTTCGCCGCCGCCGACGCGCTTGGCAGCGCATCAAGCTCTCCACCGCCGACAACGGCGCTGGGCGCGCTTGTCGCCCATATTACCGGCGGCCATATCGCCGGCGCAAAATCATTCCAGCCGATGAATATCAATTTCGGTCTTTTCCCGGACATCGAAACTCCCCGCACGGATGAAACGGGACGCCGTCTTAAGGGAAAAGAAAAAGGGCGCGCCCGCAAGGCGGCGATGGCGCGCCGGGCCCTTGCCGATCTTGACGCCTGGCGCAGCCCGGTTTCCCCCGCACAGACGTAATCGCTTCTCCGAAAAAGGGTGGGCCGCAGCAAGTCACCTTACTGCGGCCCGCCCGACGTGCAGCAGGGGGAGATCACCGCGACGCCGGGATTCGATGAAACTCGATCATTCCGGAAAAAAGAT
>CAMYNO010000007.1 GCA_947259815.1 uncultured Parvularculaceae bacterium | reverse complement strand
GGCGCCAAACGCACCATTGCGATTTATGTTCATTATGACGGTCAGCCGACGGAGATTGCGAACTGGACCAACCCGCCTTTTACGCCGCGGCTTTATACCCGCGCGATTACTGACGGCGGGCGCCCGATGGCGTTGCCGCCCGACGGCGCGGCTATCGGCCCGGAGTGGCGGCTTTATGCGCGTTCCGCATCTGACGACAAGGCGCCGATTGCGGCGCTGCTTGCCGCTCTCGATGCGCTGGAAGCGGCGAGCATCGATCAGACCTCGAACATCGTCCTTGTCTTTGACGGTGAGGAAGAGCGCGGTTCGGCGCATCTCGACGATTATCTTTTAAAACACAAACGCAAATTTCGCGATGTCGACCTCTGGCTGTTCTGTGACGGGCCGACGCATCAGTCGGGACGCCCGCAACTTGTCTTCGGCGCGCGCGGCGTCACGGGGCTGGATGTGACTGTCTACGGTCCCAATCGTGGGCTTCATTCCGGCCATTACGGGAATTGGGCACCCGGTCCCGGCTGGCGCCTGTCGCAACTCCTGGCTTCGATGAAGAACGAGGCGGGGGAAGTCCTGATCGACGGGTTTTACCAGTCGGGCGAAAAACTTTCCGTCGGCGATTACGCCGCGATTGCGCAAATGCCGGATGTCGATGATGCGCTGCGTCGGGAATTCGGGCTGGCGCAGACCGAGGCCGACAATGCGCCGCTCGCCGAGCGCATCCTGTTGCCGGCGCTCAACCTGAAAGGTCTGAAAAGCGCCGAGGTTGGCGATAATGCGCGCAATATCATTCCGCCGACGGCGGCCGCCTCCATCGGTATTCGTCTCGTCAAAGGTAATGACCCGCAGCATATGCAGGAACTGGTCGAGGCGCATATTGCGGGACAGGGCTATAAAATCCTGCGCGAAGACCCGGATGCTGAAACCCGTCTCGCCCATCCGCTAATCGCCAAGGTGACACGGGAAGGCGGTTATCGCGCGGTGCGAACGCCCATGGATGCGCCGGTCGCCGCCGATCTTGTCGGCGCCCTGCGTTTCGCCGCCGGCAGCGATCTGATCCTCAATCCGAGCCTTGGCGGCACGCTGCCCTTATATATCTTCGAAGACATATCCGACGCGCCGATTATCATTCTGCCCATCGCCAATTTCGATAATAATCAGCATGCGGCCGATGAGAATATCCGCCTCGGTAATCTCTTTTACGGGATCGAGGCGTATGCGGCGGTGCTGACCATGCCCTGAGCGTCTTCACGTAAATCAGATGAACCTGCGCCAGATATGGTGCGCGGCGCGTTACAAAACGGGAAACTTATCGACGGCCGGTCCGGCGGTCCTACCATGCGGTCATGGATTTGCGCGCAACATTGAAGGCGCCGGGAAATGGCGCCCCACAATTCACGGTTTTCCGCTTAAACCCGTCGCTCTCAGTAAGCGCGGCGGTAGTAGCCGGAGCGAACATTGCTGGCGACGATGGTGCGCCCGATGGGCCAGAGGGCAAAACCCGCAAGTTTCAGATGCGCCCATGCGAAGGGAAGGCCGATGATCGTAATGGCCAGACCTATCGCCGTGACCACATGGCCAAGGGCGAGCCACCATCCTGCGAGAATGAACCAGATGATATTGCCGAGAAAGCCGAGCGGCCCGGTGCCGATGTCCTCGCCATAAAGGCGATCGCGCGCCATGGGCTTGGCGCCGAACGGCCAGAGCGAATAAACGCCATTGTCAAAGGCGGCGCGCGCCCAGGGAATGCCGATAATGGTGACGACCATGAGGAGCGCGGCGATAAACCAGCCAATCGCCGCCACGGCGCCGCCCAGCACCAGCCAGAGAATATTCAGCACCAATGCTATCGGGCTCAGCCCGCGTTCGTCGGCGAGCGGATGATCGGGATACATATGCGCCTCCTTGCCTGTTCAGATATAGGCGCCGACGCGGGCGTTTTCAGCCTCAATTCGCCGAATTTCCCCCTCAATTCAGCGCAAAGCTCAGCCGCGCCGGAATATCCGGTCGAGGGCGATTGTGTCCTCGTCCTTGAAGACCAGCATGATGAGCGAAGCGATCGCCACCGTTGTCGAGGGGAAGAAGAGGATTTTGCGAGTCTCTTCGGTGAGCAGGTAAAGGCCCAGCGGATCGACAAGATATTTCCAGATCGCCAGCGCGCCACCCACAAGGATCAGCGCCTGAAGCGGATAGACGATCACGCGAAAAAGGCCGAGCAGGACCAGAACGCCAAGCACGATTTCGCCCCATCCCATGGCGAGCTGGAAATGTTCCGCATTGATGGCGCCGCCATAATATTTGTCGGCAAGCCCTACGCCCGTCGCCGGTTTGAAGGCGCGCAGCGCGCCCCAGATAATCAGCAGCAGGCCCGTCGATGCGCGCAGCGCCAGCAACAAAATCGCTCTCATATCACCCTCCATTTGCCGCGTGGATTTTATCGGGCGGGCGCCGCCAATGACAATTCGTCCTGTGTTCACGATTACGCGGGTTGGCGCCGCCCAATTGCCGCCGGATTTTTGGACGACATTGAAATTATGAAACAGATCCTTTTGCTTTTTCCCCTCTTGTTCGCGAGTGCAGCGAATGCTGAAGGCTTGGGCGAGGCTCTCGCCGCCGCCGCTATCGAACGCACGCAACATCGCGTCGCCTACGATGCGGCCTATCGGCGAATTTCCTATCCCATGGGCGATGTGGCGCCTGACAAGGGTGTTTGCTCGGACGTGGTGGTGCGCTCCCTGCGCGCTCTTGGCGTCGATCTGCAACAACGCGTCCATGAAGATATGACGGCGGCGTTCGACGCCTATCCGGGACATTGGGGACTAACCGCGCCGGACGCGAATATAGATCATCGCCGCGTGCCGAATCTGGAAAAACTCTTTATACGGAATAATATGCAACTGCCCGCGAGCGCCGATGCGTCCGAGTACCTCCCCGGCGATATTGTCGCCTGGAACCTGCAAGGGAAAACCGGCGGCTGGCTGCCCCATATCGGGGTTGTAACGGGGGAAACCGGTCCCTCCGGCGCGCCCATGGTGGTTCACAATATCGGGGCGGGGCCAAGGCTTGAGGACGTTCTGTTCAACTGGCCGATGACGGGTCGCTATAGATTGCGCGAGGAATTTATTGAGGCGGGTTCATAGTCATGAAGCTTAAAAAATCAAGAATTGCGGCGGCGCCAATTTGGCGGCATAAAGTTGCTTTCTCGCAAATAATTAGGAGACGCATATGCGCAAGGTAGCGTTGGGCCGTTCGGGTCTGGAAGTGTCGCGTCTGGGCTTTGGCTGTATGGGGCTCGCCGAATTTTATGGCGATGCGTTATCAAACGCCGAGGCGGAAAAAGTGCTCGATGGGGCGCTCGAACGCGGCGTCAATTTCTTCGACACCGCCGATATGTATGGAACAGGTCGTAACGAGGAGCAGTTGTCGGGATTTTTGAACCGGCGCCGCGACGATGTGGTTATCGCAACAAAATTCGCGATACAACGTGCGGCGGACGGCACTTGGGGCGGCCTTTCCAATGATCCGAAATATATCAGGGAAGCGTGCGACGCGTCCCTTAAGCGCCTGAAAATTGAAACGATTGATCTTTATTATATGCACCGCCGCGACCGCGAAGTGCCGATCGAAGACTCCGTCGGCGCCATGGCGGCGCTGGTGAAGGAAGGCAAGGTGAGGGCGCTTGGTCTTTCCGAAGTCAGCGCGGAAACCTTGAAAGCGGCGAACGCCGTTCATCCGATAGCGGCCCTGCAGTCGGAATATTCGATTGTCACCCGCGACATGGAAGCAGAAGCGATCCCCGCCTGCCGGGAAATCGGCGCAGCCCTTGTCGCCTATTCGCCATTGGGGCGTGGCTTATTAACCGGCGCCTTTCGCCAAACCAAGGATTTCGGCGAGCAGGATTACCGCCTGGTGATGAACCCGCGTTTTGCCGACGGCGCCCTTGAAAAGAACCTGACGCTTGTCGATCAGTTGAAAGAAATAGCCGATTCAAAAGGGGTCAGCCTTGCACAGATTGCGCTTGCCTGGGTGCTGGCGAAAGGCGATGACATTATCCCCATTCCCGGCACGAAAAAGATCTCGCGGCTTGAGGAAAATATCAGCGCATTGGAAATAAATCTGTCTACGGAAGAAATTTCTGCAATTGAACGCGCCGTGCCGCCCGAAGCGGTCGCCGGCGCGCGTTATCCGGAAACGACGTCGTCGACGCTAAACGCCTGAGGCGGCGCCAAGGCGCCGGCGAATATCCGCCGGCGTCTCACCGCTCTCGCGCAGGGCGCGCAATGTTACGGAGCGGTCTCGCTTGGCGAAGCGTTTGCCAGTTTCATCCGTAACCAGACGATGATGACGGTAAACCGGCGTCGGCAGGTCGAGTAACGCCTGTAACAGGCGATGAAGATGGGTCGCCGGGAAGAGGTCTTCTCCCCGTATGACATGAGTGACGCCCTGTAACGCGTCATCATATACGGCGGCGATGTGATAGCTCGTACCGTAATCCTTTCGCGCGATGACGGGGTCGCCGAAAATTTCCGGCGTGGCGTTTATCGTTCCTGTTTCGCCGCGGCCCCCACGCCTTTCTTCCGTGAAGGAAAGCGATGAGAAATCTCCGCCCAGCGCATCGCGCGCCCGCGCCAGCGACAAGCGCCAGGCAAAGGCCGCGCCAGAATCAATGCGGTCGCTTTCCTCGTCTTTGCTCAAGGGCGTTCCGGTATATTGCGGACCTTCCGGCCCGTCGGCGCCAAGATGCGGCGCCCGGGCGATTTCGTCGGCGATTTCCTTGCGCGTTTTAAAACATCTGTAGACGACGTTTTTTCCTTTCAGGCGCACAAGCGCATTGCGGTAATCTTCAAAATGATCGGACTGGCGGCGGACCGGCGTTTCCCATTCAAGACCAAGCCAGGCAAGGTCTTCGAAAATGGCGGCTTCAAACGCCGGCTTGCAGCGGGTCCGGTCTATGTCTTCAAGGCGCAGGAGGAAGCGTCCGCCGGCCTCGCGTGCGGCGTCAAACGCGAGAAGGGCGCTAAAGGCGTGGCCGAGATGAAGATAGCCCGTTGGCGATGGCGCAAAGCGGGTGACAAAGGAACTCATAGGCTGTGTTTTATGGCCCGGAACGGATCAATGGCAACATGCGCTAACCCTCGATTAACCAACATTCTTAACAATGCCCGCAGCTTTAATGGAGAGAGCCATGTCGGCGACGGCGAAGGCGGGCAATTTTGACAGCGATCTGTTAACGGAAATGAAAACGGTCCGCGACCGTTACAATATCAGTTTCGGGAAGCAGGTTCTCGATTTTCTGAAGCTGCGCGGCACCGGGCTCACATTCGAGGAATATATCCTCTACGGATTATATGCGCGCAGTGAGGGTGAGAGCGCAGCGTATATGGGTGACGCGCGCGCGCGGTCCGCCTTTCTCGTCGCTAACAAGATGACCAGTTGGGACGCCGCTGAAGACAAGCTCTATTTCTCAACGCTCGTCTCCGACGCCTACGCGCCGACGCCGCGTATTCTCGGCGTCTACCACAAGACGCGCCGGACGGGGTCCGCGGCTGCGTTAACGTGCCGGCGCGATCTCGTCGAATTCTTGCAGACTTGCCCGCTGCCGATTTTCGGCAAGCCGATTGTCGCGACCCATGGCGACGGTGCGATCAATATCGTCGACAGGTCCGGCGCCCGCATTACCGATGTGTGCGGCGAGAGTCGGACCATCGTTGAGGTCGCCGATGAGATCATCGAGATTGCAGGCGATGTCGGCTACATTTTTCAGGAGGCGTTGACCCCTTCAAACCAGATATCGGCCATCACCAACGGCCGGCTGGCGACGGCGCGGCTGTTGGTGCTTGTCAAAAAAGACGGCCCAGCGGTTTGTCATGGTGTCTTGCGTCTTCCCGCCGGCGATAACCACGTCGACAGCTTTCGACGGCCCGGCAATCTGATCGCACCGATCGACATTTCTTGCGGCCGTTTGGGTAAGGCGAAATGCGGCATTGGTCCGGCGCAGTCGGCGATGTCCGCCCATCCCGATACCGGCGCTTCTATCGAAGGCGTTGTGCTGGATAACTATAAGGCGGCGCGCGAGATTACGCTGAAAGCATCGGGGATTTACCCGGACCTGCATCTCCAATCCTGGGATGTTGCGTTCACGGACAAAGGGCCGATGCTCATCGAAATGAATCCGGGCGGTAATTTCAACCTGCTCCAGATCGCCGGCGAACGCGGCGCGTTTAATCCGGAGTTCCGCGCCTTCCTGACGGACTGTCTCTCTGATGTCAGAAATAACAGTGCAAACCCAAAGGCGCTAAAAGAAGCGCGCAAGCTTCTAAAGCTCGGGTAAAATACGCGCTCAGCCCGCGGCGCCGCCGACCGTGAGCCTGTCGATTTTAATCGTCGGTTGCCCGACGCCGACCGGGACACCCTGACCGGCCTTGCCGCAGACCCCGATGCCGGGGTCAAGGCTGAAATCTTTGCCAATCATCGAAACGCGGGTCAGCACAGACGGACCATCGCCGATCAGCGCCGCATTTTTAATCGGGGCGCCGACTTTTCCGTTCTGCACGCGATAGGCTTCGGTGCAGTTGAAGACAAACTTGCCGCTGGTGATATCGACCTGTCCGCCAGAGAAATTGACGGCGTAAATGCCGTCCTTGACGGACTTCAGAATTTCTTCCGGGTCGTGATCGCCGGCGAGCATGAGGGTGTTGGTCATGCGCGGCATGGGGTTATGCGCAAAACTTTCGCGGCGGCCATTCCCTGTCGGGTTCATACCCATAAGCCGGGCGTTCAGGCGGTCCTGCAAATACCCTTTGAGGATGCCGTCTTCGATAAGAACCGTTCGTGATGTTGGCGTGCCTTCGTCATCGACCGTCAGGGAGCCGCGGCGGCCGTCAATCGTGCCGTCGTCAATCACTGTCACGCCAGGGGCGGCAACGCGCTCGCCAAGACGTCCCGCGAATGCAGATGTTTCCTTGCGGTTGAAGTCCCCTTCCAGACCGTGACCGACAGCCTCGTGCAGAAGGACGCCTGTCCAGCCCGGCCCAAGCACAACTTCCATCTCGCCCGCCGGCGCCGGTTCCGCCTGTAAATTCACAAGGGCCTGGCGCAGCGCTTCATCGACTTGTCCCTGCCATGCGTCGGGCGAGACATAGGCGGCGTATCCGCTGCGCCCGCCGGCGCCAAAGCTGCCGGTTTCCTGACGCTCGCCCTCGCCGGCGGTCACCGACACGTTAAGCCGGACCAGCGGCCTGATATCGCGGATAATTTCGCCGCCCGGACGCATGATTTCCACCGCCGACCATTCGCCGGTCAGGGAGCACGAGACCTGCCTGACGCGGTTGTCACTGGCGCGGGCATATTCATTAATTTCTTCAAGCAGCTTGGTCTTCGCCTCGAACGGTATCTCGTCGAGGGGATTGTCGTCGGGATAGAGCCGCGCATTGGTGCGGGCCGGCCCGTCGGAAAATTTGGCGTCTTTTCCGGTCTTTACCGCCTGAACCGCGGAACCGGCGCGTTTCAGGGCTGCCTCCGACATCTCTGACGCATGGGCGTATCCGGTCGAATCGCCGATCACCGCGCGCAACCCGAAGCCCTGATCTACGTTAAAACTCGCGGTCTTCAGGCGGTTATCGTCAAAGATAAAGGCCTCCGACTGCGCATATTCGAGATACAGCTCACCGTCATCGGCGTCAGAGAGTGCGTCGTCCACAATGCGCTGGGTGCGGCTGCGGTCGAGGTCGGTTCGGGAGAAAAAATAGGAATCGCTCATCGCCAAAGACTTAAGCCTCCGCCCGGTGCGCTGCAATGGCCTGAACGATATACCGCATCAGCCGCTGCGACCTTTTTTCATAAGCCAGCCGATAGCGGCACTGCGGCGACCGGCCTATAAGCGGGCAAAATCCGGGCGCGTCGTCTGCGCGCGCCGCTGGTCGGCCTGTCCGCCGTAAGCCCACGGGGTAATAGAATGAAAAGATTGATTGCAGCGATTTCGTCTTCGAGCGTGCTCTTTGCCGGGGCGGCAGCCCTGGCCGAGCGGGTTCCCGGCGGGATTTCGATGCTGCCGGCAAATTCCGCGCTGGCCGAGGAAGTCCACTTCTTTCACAATATCGTGCTGATGCCGATCATTACGGTGATCTCCCTTTTTGTGCTGGCGCTGCTGATCTGGGTGGTTATCCGGT
>CAMYNO010000006.1 GCA_947259815.1 uncultured Parvularculaceae bacterium | reverse complement strand
TGCCGAGAATGCGCCCGGCCATGCGCTCAGGCTCGAACGTATCAAGCGCATCGATCTTCTCACCGACGCCGACAAACTTGATCGGCGCCCCGGTGACAGCGCGCATGGAGAGCGCGGCGCCACCGCGCGCATCGCCATCGATCCGTGTCATGACGACCCCGGTGACAGGCACGCGCTCCTTAAAGCGGGTCGCGGTTTCCACCGCATCCTGACCAGTCAACGCATCGACCACCAGCAGGGTTTCAACCGGGTTCGTCGCCTGATGAATATCGGCAATTTCTGTCATCAGCTGTTCGTCGATGGAAAGCCGGCCCGCCGTATCCAGCATCACCGCATCAAAGCCGCCGAGCTTTGCCGCCTCCACCGCGCGGCTTGCAATATCGCGCGGCGTCTGCCCGGCAATGATGGGCAGGGTTTTCACCTCCGCCTGTTCGCCGAGAATCTGTAGCTGCTCCTGCGCCGCCGGCCGTCGCGTGTCGAGGGACGCCATCAGAATTTTCTTCTTGTCGCGCTTTTGCAGGCGAAGGGCGATTTTCGCCGTGGACGTCGTTTTACCGGAGCCCTGCAGGCCGACCATCATGATGACGGCAGGCGGCGCCACGGCGAAGGAAAGCGCAGCATCGGCATCGCCGCCAAGCATATCGACCAGCGCGTCATGAACGATTTTGACGACTTGCTGACCCGGCGTAACGGAGCGCAAAACCTCCGCGCCGACGGCGCGCTCTTTTACCTTGGAGATAAAGTCTCTTGCGACCGGAAGCGCGACATCGGCCTCGAGCAGTGCAACGCGCACCTCTCTCAAGGCTTCGTTGACGTCTTTTTCCTCCAGCGCGCCCTTGCCGCGGAGCTTTTCAAAGACGGCGCCTAATCGGTCGCTTAACGACTCAAACATCTACCATTCCTTTGTTCCCTCACACAAAGAGGTAACAACCGCACAAATCAAAACAACCACCGTGAGGGCATTACCCCGACGGCGGTCCATCCCCGGCCCCAGCCCCGACATAGTTGCGGGGTTTCGCACCGGCGGACAGGAAAAGCATAACTTTTCCCGAAAACGGCTGGTTCTATAGGCGGGGAAATCCCGAAACGCAAGCGTCAGCCGCGTAAACGCAACCGCCGTGCAAGTTCCGGCAATCGCCAGACAAACCAGAGCGTTGTCCAGATATTTCCCAGGACAAAGATCGGCGCCGCCCAGAAAAGGCGGGCAATCGAGCTTTTCTCAAAAAGGCAGATGACCGTCGCCCCCAGAAAAAAGCCGAGATAGAGATCGATCAGGGTGACGAGAGACCAGGGCTCGGAAAACATCTCTGCCAGCACAACGCTGAGCCCGCGAGGATCTGCGCCCATGGCCCAGAATATAGCGGCCAATAGTACGGCAGCGACGAACATTATGATCCAACGCAAGAAAGTCATGCTATCTATACGATGCGGTTTTCGAGTCGGATGAAATTAACGTCAAAACGAACACCGCCGAACGACGCCTGCGGCGATGCGATGACTACTTTATTGTCCACTATCCACCGCCGAACCAGCGGCGCCATTTTTCAATATTCCGATCGAATATCCCCATCAGCCCCTCCTCGGCGTAATTATCGAGAAACTTGAGGATAGCAAACAACCACAGCGTCGAAACAATGATTATGAAAACGCCGTTCGAGGCCGCGAGGGAGAAATAGTAATTCGCCGCCAGCGCTTCCGGGAAAAAATACCGCGCCAGCAGATGCCAAAGATTGATCGCGAAATAGAGGACGTAATAGCTGAAGAATATTTTGTGAATGAACGCGCCATTCAGGCTTTTCGAGCGCCAAAATGTGAAAAATAACGCCAGAACGGCGACGCTCATCGGCGCAACGATATTCACCGACGCAGCGCCCATCCAGAAATAGAAAATATTGGCAAGGCCCCAGTCGGCGAGGATGACCAGCGCCGCCAGGCGCAAGTTCCTGGAACCGGATAGAAAACTAAGCGCGACGCCTAAGAATAAAAACGTCCCGTATCGTATTAAAACGGTCCATTCGTCAGCAGAGATTGCACTACCTCCGCGGTCGCCCGTTTGGGCGTCCCATGCACCAGAAGCCACGAGCCCTGCTCGGCAAGCGCCTCAATGGCATTGTGGCCCTTCGTCACTGTCTCTGCAAGCTGCAGGAGCCAGGCGCTGTCCGATCCCGCAGAATGCGCCACAAGTTCTACTTCGGCGACGTGGCGAAGCGGCTCATTCGCGCCGAGTTTTTGTGCGGCTGCGGCGCCGGCGGCGGCAAGAAACGGGAGACCGGCAAGCACCGGTTTTTTGTTGAGTTTCCGCCCGCTGGCAAAATCGCGGCAGGCCGCTTCAACCAAGCGCTCAAATCGCAACAATTTTACCTGTTCCGAACGCAAATCCCGTTTCGCCATACTGGCCTCCTCTTCGTTCGATTACGAAAGTACGAACACTCAAAAGAGACCGGAAAGAAAATAACGAAGAATGAACTGGCCGTTCAGGTATTGTTAAGTATAAAGGATCGCAGTATTTCAGGCGCTTGCGATTCGCACGCCGTTGCACTACGAATTCGTAAACAACCATTGGGCGATCAAATCCACGGAAGGGGGACACATTGGGCAACCAATCTTCCGGTGATGGGGAAGTGAAGAGAGCGGAAGCGTTGAGACGACGCCTGCTTGATGCATTTCCCATCCGCGCATCCGGGCGCGGCAACATCATCGCATTTCCTGGCGCTAAGAAGGCGAGCGCGCGTAAGATTCAATCAGGCGCGCAAGCGGCGGCAGCACCGCATCCAGGTATTTTTCCGGATCGTTCGGGAGATCAATCTCACAGGATTGAGCGATTGTTAAAACGGTTATTTGAAGACCTTTCAAAAGACGATTGAACCGGTCTTCATCGTCGCCGGGATCTCCAGCGCTGTCCGCGATGTAAGCGTTCAGGCTTATCACGGCGTCGGCGTATTGATCTTCGCTGATGTTCTGCGAACGGTGAACACCGGCAATCTTTGCGATCAGGATCTGTAACGCAAACCGAATTGAAATGGGACAAGCGAATTGACGTTTCGCCGGCAATAGCATGTCCGCATTGGCGACCCCGCCATAGACCGGGTCAGAGAATTCTTCCGTCGTTATATCGAATGCTTTTTCAATTGCCTCCGGCCAGGCCGCCGTTAGCTGCCTATCGCTGGTTTCAAGGTCGACAATATAATCCGGGTAAATCCCGATGCGTTTGGCAAACTCCTCACGCGACATGCGCAAACTAAGACGCAGCGCCTTAAGGTTGTTCACTGCGCCGCCCGTGATCGGAAGACATCTTCGTCAATCTCATGCTCCCATTTTGCCACGGTAACCGCGACAGTGGCGTCACCGGTGACGTTCACAACCGTGCGCATCATGTCGAGCACGCGGTCGAAGGGAAAAATGAAACCGACGACAAGCGCTGTATGTTCCGGTGTGACATCGAAAACCTCAAGCACAGTCGCAAGCAGGAATAGCGACGCCGACGGGATGCCCGCGGTTCCGATTGAGACATGCGCTGCGGTATTGGCGATCAGCACTTAATGCTGGTGCTCGACTGAATATCCGAAAGCCTGCGCGGTAAAGAGCGCAACGATGCCCAGATACAACGCCGTGCCATCCATA
>CAMYNO010000005.1 GCA_947259815.1 uncultured Parvularculaceae bacterium | reverse complement strand
TGTGCGGATATCGGCAACCGACATTTTTCGGCGTGGTCTCACAGACGACATGGCGCGAACCTCTCGTTAAATCCTCAGCGGGCATGGCCGTTTTACTCGGCACACACCGATCCTGATGGAATGCGCTGTTCGTCCTATAGCGATCATTATTCTCGATCACCAAGACTTACGCCTCGTGCAGCACCTCGAATTCGATAAACGAAACGGCCATTTTTCTCGGCTTTGGCGCGCTGTACGGTTCGCATCGCCTAGATAGGCGAAAATCCGGCCAATTTCAATGTGAGGTTGGGACGACAGTTATCCGTCCGGAAACGAGCGTTTCAGGCGGCGGCGCGGGAATTGCTATGACATTACCGGATTTATTAGGTCATTGGCCGCCCAGCGCGGTCGGGTGGGGTAGAGATGGAATTTTCATCGACAAAACAATTGCTTGTCAGCATTGCTGCCGGTTTGGGCATAAGCATCATGGGCGTATCGGCTGGCGCTGCGGCGACTTTCGAAACCAACAAAATCTCATTTCGGGACATAACCGGGACGGTCGAGATCAAAACCACGACCGGGGACGAAATCGATATTGAGGTCCGTCAGGGCGGTAAATTCACCGCGGTTGAGATCGAAGAAAAAGACGGCGTTGTCCATGTCGTAGGCGAACGCTGGGTAGAGGATGAGGATCGCAATTGTTGCGATAACCGCATCACCCGCACGGTCGATCCGCGAAAGGGCCGAAAAGTGACGACGGGCGAACCTGTCGATGACGCCTTTTTTGCCGATTATCCGACGATTGTGGTTGCGATGCCGGTTGAAGGCGATGTCGATTTTATAGACGCTCGCATGAAGCTGACAATGGAGCGCCTTGCCGGTCGGCTCGGCCTCGACGCATGCTACGTATACGGCGAAACCAGCGACGTTGAGGAAGCTTCCGTCGGGATCATCCATGGCAGCCGCCTCGTGATGGGTAATGTCGCATCTGGTCTGGAAATTGACGTTTCCGGCGATGCTGATTTTCTGGCTGGCGATGTCGCAATGGTCGATGTTGATATAGCCGGTCCGGGCGACGTTATTCTTGGCGACATTGACGGCATGTTTGACGTTTCGATTGCAGGATCGGGTATTGTCCGCACAACACGCGTTGATGGACCGATGACAGTACGCATTGCTGGGTCTGGCGGCGCCGCCGTTAAGAGCGGACGCGCGGAGAAACTGAAAGCGACGATTGACGGATCAGGCGGCGTTTACTTTGGCGGCCTTGTCGTACAACCGGAACTGCGGCTTTACGGTTCCTCGGAAGTGCGCATGCGCTCCGTCAACGGACGGATCATCCATCACGGCGGCGGCAGCGTCTATGTCGGCGACGAAGTATTTTCAGACGGCGACGACGACTAAGTATCACCGTCTGATCAAATACGGGAATCGATACTAGCGACTTTCCAGCGCCACGTAATCGCGAAGGCCCGGGCCGGTGTAAATCTGGCGCGGGCGCCCGATTTTCTGGTTCGGATCTTCGATCATTTCGCGCCACTGGGCGATCCAGCCGACTGTCCTCGCGAGAGCAAACAGCACCGTGAACATATCCGCCGGGAAGCCGAGCGCGCGCAGTGTGATGCCCGAATAAAAGTCGATATTCGGATACAGCTTCTTCTCAACGAAATATTCGTCTTCAAGTGCGATGCGCTCCAGTTCCATGGCGACCTGCAGCAGCGGTTCCTCGCGAACGCCCAGGGCGTCAAGCACCTCGTGGCAGGCTTTGCGCATGACCTTTGCGCGCGGGTCGTAGTTTTTATAAACGCGGTGGCCAAAGCCCATCAGCCGGAATGGATCTGACTTATCCTTGGCGCGTTTGATATATTCGGGAATGCGATCGACGCTTCCGATTTCTTCCAGCATGTTGAGCGCGGCCTCGTTGGCGCCGCCATGGGCCGGTCCCCAAAGCGAAGCAATGCCGGCGGCGATACAGGCAAACGGGTTTGCGCCCGACGAACCGGCGAGACGAACCGTTGACGTCGACGCATTCTGCTCATGATCCATATGCAGAATGAAAATCTTGTCGAGTGCGTCGCAAAGCACAGGATTAAGCTGGAATTCCTCAGGAGAGACCGCAAAGCACATACGCATGAAGTTCGATGTGTAATCGAGATCATTGCGCGGGAAGACGAAAGCTTGTCCGATGGAATATTTATACGCCATGGCGGCGATTGTCGGGATCTTGGCGATCATGCGGTGGATAGCGACACGGCGCTGCACCGGATCGTTGATATCGGTTGAGTCGTGATAGAAAGCGGAAAGCGCGCCGACGACGCCGACCATGATCGCCATCGGGTGGGCGTCGCGCCGGAAGCCGTTAAAGAAATTCTTTAGCTGCTCATGCACCATGGTGTGGCGCGTGATCGATGTGTCGAAACGCTCGCGCTCCCCGCGGTCAGGCAGTTCGCCATTGAGCAAGAGATAGGCGACTTCGAGAAAGTCGGAATTCTCCGCCAGTTGGTCGATGGGATAGCCGCGATAAAGCAGGATGCCAGCGTCGCCGTCGATATAGGTGATTTTCGATTCGCAGCTCGCCGTGGACGTAAATCCGGGATCGAAAGTGAACGCATTCGTTCTTGCATAGAGCTTGCGAATGTCGATTACGTCCGGGCCTTCAGCCGCTTTGAATACCGGGAATTCCGTTGTTTCACCATTATAGGTGATGCTGGCGGTAGCGGTCTGGTTTAGGTC
>CAMYNO010000004.1 GCA_947259815.1 uncultured Parvularculaceae bacterium | reverse complement strand
CGGCGGCTTTGTCGCTATTGCGCCAGCTTTCACCTGTTTGAAGGCTTTGGATTCGGGTAATAGGTGAATGAGCACGGGAAGGTAGAGCAACGGGACGCCGCCGCCGAGATAGAAGATAAATCGTCGCCTACTTGAGTCGCGACAAACAGGCTCATCGCGACGCCGCCCACGGGCAGGCCCGCCGACATCAGACCGACGCTCAGGGCGCGCTTTCCGCCCGGCGCATTTTCTGAAGCTAATGCGATCAGTTTGGTGAAGTGCTACCCGTACTGGTGTGACGATCGTTGTTTCCCAAAAACTATTCAGCCGCGCGCGCCGAGCCACGCCTTAACCGCGTGACGCAGAACCTCGCCGCTCTTTGCGGGTTGAACGCGATTTCGACCGGTGAACAGAAGATCACGCGCCGTGGCGCCGGCAATGCTCAGTGCGCCCGGGTGGCGCTGTTCGTGGTCGACTGCGTCGGTGATTAGTATTAGTGGCGTGGCAACCCCGTTGATCATGGACGAGTGTTTTCCGGTAACGGCGCTAATAGCGCCTGACAGTTCATCTTCCGCCGACTGACCGCCTGTTTTCTTCATGAATTTGTGGAGGTCGCCGCCGACGGGACGGGTGTGGGTGATGGTCACGTCATCGATAATCGCAACAGTGTGATCGGCGTTCGGAAGTTGCGTCGCGAGTTGAGGCCAGAGGAAATCAAGGCCGAATCCGCTACGGGTCTCGGCGATCGTCGGCAGCACCAGATGGAACAATCGCGCGCTCAACATTGGGACCATGATTTCTACAAAATTCGTGTACCGAATATGGAACGAGGGATGCTGCAGTGTGATGAGGTGCGAATAGTAGGACTGCGTATCGAGCGCGGGTTGAAACAGATCGAGGCTTAGCTCTTGTCCTACATCGATGAGGCGTTCGACATCCGATGCGGTCGCGCGAATGTCATCATCCGGAAACCAGAAGAAATCGTAATTGTCTTTTGCATCGGGGAAACTCTCGAAAAAATTAAAAATTCCGTCCCACTTGCCGCCTTTGTATCGGTGCAGAAATTTTGCTTCGTCAAAAGTCCGGTCCGCATCACCGCCATAATAGCTGATCGCCACATCGAAATCGCCGTCGCACCAGCTCCTATGCAGGCTGGCGTCGCCACAGCGGACAACCGCCAGCATTCGCGCGCGCCTTGGTTCCATGGTCATCATCACCTGCTGCGCTATGAGCTGTTCAACTGATCCGCCAATGCGCGGGCTTCGACAATGTTGTCTTCGATGGAGCAATAGGTCCAGGAGCCGTAACGGCCAATGGAATAGATGCCGTGCGTCGCCAACAGATCCTTTTTCTGGGTCACGTCGGCGATGGAGCCTTGCGTGATGTGAACATAGGCCGGGTCGAGTACGATGCTATGGTGGGAAACAAGTTTGTGATCTGTCACAATGCCCTGACGCTTCAGATCGTCGAGCACTTTTTCGCGGGCAAGAGCGATGTCGTTTTCGGTGATGTCCTTGTCGGCCGGATAGCCAAGCTCGACATACATGCTCATCCGGTCGGCGCCGAAGATATTGTCGTAAAATCCGATGCGGTAGAACGAAACATCCCGTTCCGGGAAGTAAACCCAGTGAACATGTTCCGGCCCCTTTTTGTCGAAGCCCAGGTTGAATACCAGAACCTTGTTCCAGCTATAGGTTGAGCGGTCGTGATCGAGTCCCGATATCTCCAGGAGTTTGGGGAAGGGGATCGTGCTCACTGCGACGCCGAATTTGATCTCGCGTTTATTCGTGCGCGCAATTTTCTTTACCGGGTCGATTTCCAGCACGGGTTCGTTCAGTGCAATGCAGTCGTCCGGCGTAAACCTTTGTATCGCGCGCACATATTCGATTGCGCCGCCGCGCGGATAGGTGAAGGTGGCGTTATAGCTGGCGTTATTGGCGCGGCGGAAATTCAGGACGATTTCCTTTACATCCGCATAGGGAAAGAACCGGCCCATTGCGTCGACGTCAAGCGATGAAAGGTCGGTTGCGTATAGTTTTTCATTATACGGTACAAGAAAGCGGTCGCTGATGCCCTTGCCAAACTTCTGGTACAGCATCTGTTTGAAATTATCGGGATCAGTCGCGTCGTCGATCTCGTATAACCCGACCAGGCAATCCAGAAATTCGTCATATGGCAATTGGTGGATATTTTTCTGGAAGGGGAAATCAATCCAGCGGTCGGCGTAGCGAATGCGCGAATCCTTGGTGACGGTGCGAACATTGTCGCGGCCGATGAAATCCACCAGCATGTCTTCGATTTCCTTGTGACGGAAATGAAAGAAATGCCCTGAATAGTCCCAAACGAAACCGTCCTGTTTGACGGTTTGGCAATAGCCGCCCACATCGTCGAGGGCTTCGCAGATCAGCAAATCCTGACTGTCGATGCGTTCGGCGAACGCCAGATTGGTGATGCCGCCGCCAATAAGCAGGTAGTCAACCTGTTCCATCGTTCCTCGTTCCGCTCTTGCTCTCGCGCCGTTAGCGACCGGCGGCGAATGGCGCCGTGAGGCAATCTACATATACGCGCCGCGGACCAGCCGGAAAGCTTCGGCGGCGTCGGTATAAAGCAAACGCCCGCGATAGCGCATCGCCAGTTCCATCGTCTCAAGGCTGAAGAGATGGTTCGGCGTACCAAGCTGGCTCTCATAGGCTTTGCAGGCCTCAAGCTTGGTTTCCATCTGTTCTTTTGTCAGCGGCACAAGAACATTGGGTTCGAACTCACGTTCCATCGTCGTCTCATAGGCCAGCACGGTGCCGCGGAAAAAATGCGGCCGCATGACGACCTTGAAAGCCTCATAGACGGCAATGTGGTCCTGGTTAAACGACCGTTCCGGCACCAGCACCAGATCGGGGTTCTGTTCTCGAACACACGTCTCTATGGCGCTGACGAGATCGCTCAAGGGGAGGGCGTCAAGCTTGTGGTGCCACTCATGGCCAAACGCGATGGTTCGTTTGCCCAAGCCAAGGATACGCGCGGCTTCATCCGCCTCAACCATGCGATCGTCGCCGGCATATTCGGAGTACTTCCCCGAGTCGTCGTAAATTTTTCGGTAATTGGGCGGTACGTGCGACATCAGCATGCAATGTACATCAGCGCCCTGCGCGATGAGCTTTTGCGTAATGCCGCCGCACCCGATGACGAGATCGTCCGGGTGAGGCTCAAGTACAAGCGCACGCTTGATATGACTTAGCATTAATTGTTACCCCCACTCAAAATACAGTACTGCTGGGGAAGCTTTGTCACAAGCGCTCAAGCCTCGCAACAGCCGGAAATTTTTGCCGTTATGGTTAATGCAGGGCGGGCGACGCTTTCGGGGCGGGAAGCCCGCCCGGAGTTTCCGGGCGTGGCTCAGGCGGTACGGTGGGGTCGCGTGTAACGCAGCGGGTCGCCGCTGATAGCCGTCATCGCCCTTTTGAAATTCGCAAAGCTCGATTAAAACCCCCGTAAGCCCGATTCAAGCGCGTAGCCTCATTGACAAAAATCTGAAGAGCGGCGCGATCAACAACTTCACCCTCAGCTTCACCGGACATGCGCAACGCCCTTTTGACAATCGCCGCTTTGTTGCTCGCCGCCTTTATCCTGCTGGTCGGGAACGGCCTTCAGGGAACGCTGCTTTCCGTTCGCGGCAACACCGCCGGTTTTGCGTTACCTGTGATCGGCCTTTTGATGTCGGCGTATTTCGTCGGGTTCGTGACCGGTTGCCGAAATGTGCCGAAACTGATTGCACGGGTCGGGCATATCCGAACATTCACGGCGCTGGCCTCGGTCGCGTCCGCTACGGCTCTTGCCCATGCGTTATTTGTCGATCCGCCGTTCTGGGTCGTTTTGCGGGTGATCTCCGGCTTCTGCTTTGCCGGGCTGTATATGATTATCGAAAGCTGGATTAACGAAAGGGCGACGAATGAAAACCGCGGCCGGATACTGTCCGTCTACCGCGTTGTCGACCTCTCCGCCACGACGATTGGCCAGATCCTGCTGATGGCGGGCGATCCGGCGGGGTTCGTTCTGTTTGCCCTGATCTCCATATTGATTTCGCTTTCCCTTGTGCCGGTGGCGCTGACAACATCGGTCGCGCCGGCGCCGGTCAATATTGTGCGGCTTGATCTGCCAAAGATGTATCGCGTGTCGCCCCTTGCGGCGACCGGCGCCCTTGGTGTTGGCGTGGCCAACGGCGCCTTCTGGGCGGTCGGGCCCGTATTCGTGCAGCGCATTGGGTATGATGTTAGCGCCGTGGCGACCTTCATGAGTGTCGCCATTGCCGGCGGGGCCTTGTCGCAATGGCCGCTCGGGTCGCTGTCGGACAAGCTGGACCGGCGCTGGGTGATCATCGGCGCGGCCGCTCTTTGCGCCGCGAGCGGTCTTTACTTGTCGGTGTTCGCGGACAAGTCTTTCGCTGCGCTTCTCGTTGGCGCTGCGCTTTTTGGTTTTTTCGCCATGCCGATATTTGGTCTCAGCGCCGCGCATGCGAATGACCATGCAGAACCGAACGAGTTTGTTGCAATCAGCGGCGGGCTGTTCCTGCTCTACGGCGCCGGTTCAATTGTCGGGCCGATATTGGGGCCGACGCTGATGCAGTTTCTCGGCGCTTCAGCGCTGTTTCAGTATACGGCGGCGGTTCATGCTGGTCTTACTTTATTCGGGCTCTATCGCATGACGCAGCGGACGGGGCCGGTCCATGCGGAAAAACCGGACTATGTGTCCGTGCCGCGTACGTCGCCGAATGTGTTCGAGCTCGACCCGCGCTCCGAGAGCGAAGATGACAGTCCATAGAGCGCCGGGCGAAAAAGTGGAATCCGGTTTTCGCAATACCGGCGCGACCCTTAAATCCTGGATCATCGGGCGTTTCAGATTTAACGCCCGATGATCTAGGCTGGACGTCTCTAAATTCCACGCCGGGCGGGGCCGGGGCCCAAAGCGGCGCCGCGCCGGAGCGCCTGCGTCAATAAAAAATTAGACGGCGCGGGCGCGGCGGCGTATCCGGCGCTATTGCAAATACGGGTAAAATGACAATGTCATCGTCGCTGCAAAACCGGATCACGAATGCCGCTGATCATTGGCGCGCCAGGGCG
>CAMYNO010000003.1 GCA_947259815.1 uncultured Parvularculaceae bacterium | reverse complement strand
CTGAACGGGAAACCGCCGCCGCGCCCGCCGCCGCCATCGCCGCCGCGTCCGCGCGGAAATGCGCGACGCAGCCGGCGGCGCGAAGCCTCCAGCAGATCCTCAAGATCGGGCGGCTCGCCGGGTCCGCGCCCGCCATTGTTCTTGCCGCCGTCATTATTGCCGCGCGGCGGCTGTCCCCAAGGTCCACGGTTTCCGGAATTGTCTTGCCAGGGCATTGAGCCTCTCTTTTCATCATTCGCCGCGACGCCAGGCATTGGCCCGGCGCGGCGCGGGGCTATATATGTCACTGATTTTGCGCCAAGCAACGCAGGCGGCGTACTTTTTCAAGAAAATCAAGGACTAAAATTGACTGAACCCATCCTTATCCGCATTCGAAACGCCCTTGCAAAAGTTCTGCGGCCCGATGGCCGCGACATTGTGACTTCCGGCGCTGTTCAGGGGCTGACTGTCGGCGAAGACGGCCGCGTTCAGTTCGCATTGGAAATAAATGCTGGGGAAAAACAGGAGGCCGAACGCCTTCTCGCAGATGCAAAAGCAGCGGCAACCAGCATCGACGGGATTCGCGACGTTTCAGCGGTGGCGACGATCCACAGCGCAGCGAAGCCGCAACCGGGCGGCCATGATAATCCGCTGGGATTGAAACGCGTACCGGCGCAGGCGCCCGATCTTCTCACCGGCGTCAAACATGTGGTTGCAATTGCATCGGGCAAAGGCGGCGTCGGGAAATCGACTATCGCCGCCAACCTCGCTGTCGCCCTCGCCCAGACCGGCCTTCGCACCGGCTTCCTCGATGCCGACGTTTACGGACCATCGGCGCCAACCCTGTTTGGCGTTTCCGGCAAGGCCGATGTCATAGACGGAAAAATTCAGCCCGTGCGCGCACATGGAGTTTCGGTGATGTCGATCGGCTTTCTGGTCGATCCTGAACAGGCTCTTGCCTGGCGCGGCCCGATGGTCACCGGCGCTTTACGGCAAATGATGAAAGACGTTGCATGGGGCGATCTCGACATTCTTATTGTCGATACGCCGCCGGGAACCGGCGACGCCCATTTATCGCTGATCCAGACAAAGCGCCTTTCCGGCGCGGTCATCGTCTCGACGCCGCAGGAAATGGCGCTGGCCGATGTACGCCGCGGCGTTGAGCTTTTTCGTAAAACCAATATCCCGATCATTGGCGTGATCGAGAACATGGCCTGGCTCGACGCGGCGGATGGCGGGCGATCCTATCTCTTTGGCGAAGGCGGCGCGCAAAAAGCAGCAGAAGCGCTCGGCGCGCCATTCCTGGGGGCGGTCCCGCTCTATCCGGAATTGCGCATCGCATCCGATGACGGGCGACCGCTCGCGACCCAGGACCATCAGGGGGCGGACAAATTCAAAACTTTCGCCGAAGCAATTACCGGTTTCGTCAACCGTTAGCAGGATCGTTTGCGGTATGATCGTGAACGATGCGCCAGACGCCGCCAATGCGTTTCATGACAAGCGTGAAGACACCGCTCGACGCGTCTTCATTCTTGACGTGATTGAACCGGCCCGTCACCACCGCAACGTCGTCGGTAATCATATTCACATCGGCCTTTTCGAAAGATAACTGGCCAAGACCGCCCTCGTCAGCATAGCGCTCACGGTAGCGTTTCATGGTCGACGACCAGCCGCGCGTCACCGCCGTTCCCGAAACGAATTTCAGATCGTCGTCTTTCCAGTAGATCTCCATGAACGCCGGCAGGTTGCCTTCGTTCCATGCCGCCGCCTGTGCGTTAAGCGTTGCGACAATGACATCCTCAGGCTGGCGCAAGCGAGACAGGCGCTCCGTCTTTATCGGCGCCGTCGCGGGCGCGGATGCGGGTGCGGGCGCCTCATCGGTTGCCGAAATTGATTGCACACTGATAGCCGGGCGCGGTTCGGACGGCGCCGCCCCCGCAAGAGATTGAGTGGTATGCGGCAATGGACGCGCATTGGCGTCCGGCGTGGCGCCGACAATGCGTCCGGCAACGATCGGCTCGGCCGATCGGGTCAAATCTTCAAGCCCGCCGCCCGCAAGCGTCGCCGGACCGCGGGTCGCCACGGTCGTCGCCTCCGGCTCGTCCAGCATCGGCGTTTCTTCGAAAGCGGGTGTTGTTGCCGCGGCGTCAATCGGCGCCGACGGCGCGGCGTTGATAATCTCGTCATCGGTAATGATCGGCTCCAGCGGCTCGACAACAGCGCCGATGGCTGGCGCCTGCAAGTCTGACGACGCGCCCGCCGGTGAGTAAGGCTCCTCTATCGGCGCGGCGCCGAGAAGCGAGTCCGGTTCAGGCGCCGGCGTTGGGGCCGGCGGAACTGTCACCGCGCTGTTGTCCGCTGGCGTCGTTACGGTCTCGACCGGAGGCAATGGCGAGGCAGGTTCCTTTTGCGACGGCGCGGCCGCCTCTGGCAGCGATACTGTCTCTGGCGCCGGCTCCGGAGCCGGCAAGGGCTCAAGCGCCGGTTGCGACAGGGTTTCGGTTTGCGGTTCGGACTCTGCCTGCGCATCGCGAAGATCATCCGCAGGACGCGCCTCAGCCGTCAGTGGTCCGCCGACTTCACCGCATGCAAACCCGGAGGTAATCAGCGTAGCAACAATCTCCTGCGCCTTCTCGGTGCAGAATGAGCGCGTGTTGTTTGCGTGGTAAGGCGTCCTCGTAACCCCGCCCTGGGCATAGCGAACGTCGCACGCCGCGCCGACTTCGCCGGGGGAGACGATCTCGATGCTGCGCTTGTCATTGCCTTTGACGCAGGAAAAATTAAATGCCTGCGCCGCCGCGGGCGCCGTCATCGCAAGGCCGGCAAGAACGCTAGTCAAAATCGTCGAACAAGGAATTCGCATGATCCCCTCCTTACCGTCCATCGCCCGTAAAACACATGAAGCGCAGCATAATTCCGGTTCATTAGCTGCGATTCGCACCCCGGTTGTGACTATAAAGGCGCCAATATACCGGATAGTTGCCGCAATACTTCAAATTTAGCGAGATTCAAGGCCAGTTTCACGCTCTCTCAAGTATGAAAAATTCGCAAGCGTGGTCATTTTCCGGCGATTGCGCGCATCCGCCCGCATGAGTTTCGCGCCACCGATTTCGGTCCAGTTCGGGGAAATGGGCGTCTCCGGGTGGCTCTGCGTCAACACGGGTCAGATAGATGCGGTCGGCGAGACCAATCGTTTGCCTGTAAATATCGCCGCCCCCGATAACACAGATCTCATCGGCGCCGCGCTCGCGCGCGCAAGCGTCAGCCAGTGCAAAGGCGCCGCGCAACGACCGCGCAATATAGCTCCGCGCCGGCGCGAATGCGGGATCGCGCGTCAGCACAATGTTATCGCGGCCGGGCAGCGCCTTACCGATGGAATCGAAGGTCTTGCGCCCCATGAGCAATGGCTTGCCGATGGTGTTTTCCTTAAACCATTTCAGATCGTCGCGAATGCGCCAGGGGAGAGCGCCCTCGCCGCCAATAACGCCGTTCTTCGCAACCGCCACAACCAAAGCTATTTTCATCGGCGCGGCTCGCTCCCGCCTGCAAGGCTCGACAGAGCCTCGCCGGATAGTCTGTATACGGTCCAGCCGTCCATGGCCTCCGCGCCCAGCGATTTGTAAAAAGCAATCGACGGCGCATTCCAGTCGAGCACCGACCACTCGACGCGCCCGCAATTGTTTTCCGTGGCGATCTGCGCAAGGCGTGCAAGCAACGCCTTTCCCGCTCCGCCGCCACGCCGGGGCTCGCGCACATAGAGGTCTTCAAGATATATTCCGTGCCGGCCGAGAAATGTCGAATAGCTGTAAAAATACAAGGCGAATCCGAACGGGCCGGCATCGTCCTCAGCGATCAGGGCAAAGACTTTCGGGCTTTGCGCAAACAGCGTCTTTGAAATATCCGCCTCGGTCGCAACAACCTCATGGGACAGCTTTTCGTAGTCGGCAAGGTCGCGAATAAAACCGAGAATGATTGCCTCATCGCCCGGCGCAGCGTCTCGAATGCGAAAACTCATACCGCTATCGGCGCCTTGATCGTCGCCTGCGCTTCATAAGCGTCAAAGCGGATATCGTCGAAACGAAAGTCGAAGATCGAGTGTATGTCAGGATTCAGCGCAAGGCGCGGCAGCGGACCCGGCGTCCGGCCGAGCTGTTTTTCAGCCTGCTCCACATGGTTCGAATAAAGATGCGCATCACCAAGCGTATGCACAAATTCGCCTGCCGCAAGGCCGCAGACCTGCGCCATCATCGCGGTCAGCAACGCATAGGACGCGATATTGAAAGGAACGCCGAGGAAGACGTCGGCGGAGCGTTGATAGAGCTGGCAGGAAAGCCGCCCGTCCGCGACGAAAAACTGGAACAGGCAATGGCAAGGCGCCAACGCCATCTGGTCCAGCTCAGCCGGGTTCCATGCGCTCACCACCAGCCGGCGCGACGAGGGATTGCTTGCGATTTCATCGACGACCCAGGCAATCTGATCAATTGCGCGCCCATCGGGCGCCGCCCATGATCGCCACTGTTTCCCGTATACGGGTCCGAGGTCGCCTTTTTCGTCGGCCCACTCGTCCCAGATCGTAACGCCGTTTTCCTTCAGGTAAGCGATGTTGGTGTCGCCGGCGAGAAACCAGACCAGTTCGTGTACGATGGATTTCGTATGCAGTTTCTTCGTTGTCAGCAGCGGGAAGCCATCGGCGAGATCGAAACGCATCTGGTGGCCGAATACGGCGCGGGTGCCGACGCCGGTGCGGTCAAGGCGTGCGTCGCCTTCATGCAGAACGCGCGCTAAAAGTTCGAGATACTGCTTCATTACCTTCGCCGAATCGTTTTGATCGGCGCTATTTTAGCAAGGCCGCGATCATGGCGGCGAGGGCCAGTTTGACCCATTTTCGCGCCGGATCGGTAATAGAGGCGCGTTCCGCCGATTACTCGGCCGCTTCTTTTTCGATCATCTGCACCTTGCGGTGCGGCCCGTGATAGTCAGCGACGCCGTTTGAGATCGCATAACAGGCCAGCCGGACGGAGCGCGGGATTTTAACTTTTTCCCCATCGCGTTCGCCCTTTTCATAATATTGGATCATGCGGCGCTTCAGGCCCAATATATGGGCGGCGTCCTTTTGCGACAGATCGAGCGATTTGCGCCACTTCCTGAAATCACCTGGTTCCATGATCGTCACAACCGCCTCGCCGACTCACCGCCGCATATGCCGGTGCGCAATTAATGCATAGTTATTACAAATTCTTGACAGTTTCCATCAATGGAGCACAGGGTCTTCAATTATTTACGCATTATCCCTATATTGAGATCGCCCGCTTGCGGGCTATGGCGATAAATGACGCGTGTAATAAGCGGATCGGACCCGGGGGCGGTACCCGGCGGCTCCACCAGAACTTCCGAAGACAATTCCCGGCAGGGTTGTATGACGGAAGCTGCGGCGGGGCCGAAATAGGATCGACGGACGTCTAAAGACGATGTTTTTGCCCGGTTTGCCTCCGTTATTTGGCTAAAACTGAATAGTTGCAAACGACAACTCTTCGGAAGAGTTCGCTCTCGCTGCGTAACGCAGTGCGACGTACTCGCAATTTGAAGTCCTAGGCCCCATCCAAGGCCTAGGCGGGGCCCCCCGGCGCCTGGCAACAGAAGCCGGGATTTTTTTCTCCTTAAGCATCTGTTGATTGCGCTAGCTGTGGCGTTTGCCGCGCGGCGGCGCTAAATAAGCGGGCTTAACCCGGACAGGGATGGTGCACGGCCGTGAACGAAGACGTCGAACTCGATTATGATTTCATGACGCAGCAGGCGCTGCGCTATTTGATGCGCGACGTCCTGTCTCTCGTCGCCGATGTCGGGGATGCCCCCGGCGAGCATCATTTTTACATTGAATTTCTGACGCGGGCGCCCGGCGTGACGATTCCGGATTTTCTGCTGGAG
>CAMYNO010000002.1 GCA_947259815.1 uncultured Parvularculaceae bacterium | reverse complement strand
GCCGCCCCCGCTGTCCCGAGGGGAATGACCAACAAGCCGCGGGGCGAAGCCCCGCGTCCGTCAAAAGGCATGCTTTTGACCCCGCGCGATGCGCGGGCCTGCGGCAGGGATCGTCACCGGTACGGCGAAGACGACGAATTCATCACTTGAATTTGTCGGCTTCGGGCCGCCAATCACCAGTGTTTGGCGCGCCTAGAGCCCGGCGCCGTCAGGCGGCCGCCTGAACACTTAGAATGCCCACGAAACCCGACGCCCCCGGCGTTCAGTTCACATATTTTCCGAAGATCGGCTCGGTTAAATAGATCGGGAGCGTAAGCATAAGCGCGCGCGTTCCCGATACAAAAACAGGCGCCTGCGCCCTCCCCGTCGCCTATGTGACAATCCTGGCAACCCTGGCTGTTGTATATGTCTATTTCTACAAATTTGCGGCGATGATCGCCGTAATTTTAGAACTTGTTAAATTCCTCGATATTTCATATATTTGAAATGGAACCGTTTTGCGGCGATCATCGCCGCAAATAGACGAAAAGACGCACAAATGCCCCTCAACGCCGAACAGCGCACGCGACTACGGGAAGACGCGCCTTTCGGGCTGTTCGTGACGAAGGAATGGCTATCGGGCAAGGGCTATGCCCGGCACAGCATCGATAATCTGGTCAAATCCGGTCAGCTAATCTCTCTCCGGCCGGGGGTCTATGTCCGGCCCGATACACAGCTTGGCTGGGAGGGCGTTGTCTGTTCCCTGCAGCGCATGGGCGGCGACCTTTCGGTCGGCGGGCTGACGGCGCTCGAACTTCATGGCCTTGGCCACTATCTCGCCCTGTCGGAAAAGCGGCGCGTCGTCCTATTCGGCGCTGATCCCCTGCCCGTCTGGATCAATCATCTCGTCAAGGACGCTGCGTTCGAGAAACGCAGCGAGGCGCGTCTCTTTGCAGCAAGCCCATACGCCGAGGCTGATGATGATCGCGAAAACGCGCAGGAGCGGCGTCGGCGCAAAAGACGCGATCCCGCCATGGCGGGAATCACCACCATGAAAATCGCGGAGCATCTGCCGGCATTGCTGTTATCGACGCCGGAGCGCGCAATCCTCGAAGTGCTGTTCGACGTGCCCAAACGCGTATCATTCGAACATGCCGATCAGCTCATGCAGGGGCTTGCGACTCTGTCGCCACGCCGGCTGGAAACCGTTCTTAATCTATGCGTCAATATACGAGTGAAACGGCTTTTCTTCTGGTTCGCCGACCGCCATCAATTCCAGTGGCGCGCGCGTCTTGATCCGAATGATTTCGATCTCGGCCGAGGCAATCGCGTGATCGCCAAGCCCGGCCGCCTCGATCCTACTTACGCCATCACAGTCCCTGAGAGTTTCGCAGATGACACTTAAGCGCCAGGCCTTCGAAGAGCAGGTTCGCCTTCTTGTGCGCGTGCTTCCTTATGTTGCGAGAGAGACGGATTTCGCGCTTAAAGGCGGCACGGCGATCAATTTCTTTCTTCGCGACATGCCGCGCCTGTCGGTTGATATCGATCTTGCTTATCTGCCGCTGGAGCCGAGGGAGACGGCGCTGGCGAAGATCAGGGCGGCGCTTCTCCGCATCGGCGAACAGCTGATGACGAGTTCCCCCGCCATCGCGACCATCGACCCGCCGGCAGTCCGGGAAAACGAGCTGCGGCTCCTCATCAGGGACGGCCGGACGCAGGTGAAACTTGAACTGTCCCCGGTTCTGCGCGGAACCGTATTCCCGCCGGAGAGGCGGATTATTGCTCCCGCTGTCGAAAGCGCGTTCGGCTATGCCGAGATGCAGGTTCTGTCGCATGCGGACCTTTACGCCGGAAAGATTTGCGCCGCGCTCGACCGCCAGCATCCGCGTGACCTGTTCGACATCAAACTCCTTCTCGACAATGAAGCCGTCGACAGAAAGCTGATCGACGCATTCCTTGTCTATCTCATCAGTCACAATCGCCCGATCTCCGAGCTGCTGGCGCCGAACCCGAAAGACATAACACAAACTTACGAAGCGGAATTTGCGGCGATGACGGCCTCGCCGCCCACGCTTGCATCTCTCTATCAGGCGCAGCGCGATCTTCTTCAGCGCATTCACGAGAGCCTAACAGAGAACGACCGCGCTTTTCTGATCTCGGTGAAATCGGGAGACCCCGATTGGTCGAAGCTCAATACGCCTGACGCCGAACAATTGCCGGCGGTTCAATGGAAACTTCAAAACATCCGCCGCATGACAATAGAACGCCGCGAGGAAGCGCTTGCGCGTCTTCGCACTGTCCTTGGCGCGTAACCGATCCCGCCCGCTAGCTGCCGGACGCACAAACAACGTCAGCACTGTTGACGAGATAATCCAGCCGATAACGACCGTAGCAAGAGGACGCTGCACTTCCGCGCCCGCGCCGACATTGAGGGCCATTGGAATGAAACCTAGGCTCGCGACAAGAGCCGTCATCAAGACGAGCCGCAATCGCGTTAGCGCGCCTTCCCGGATCGCCTCGCCGAGGGGCCGCCCACAAGACCATAGATTGAGGATATGTTGATGATGGAGCCCCGCCCGGCTTTCTGCATCGCAGGTAAAATATATTTCGTGCCGAGAAACGCGCCCTTCACATTGATATCAAAAAGCCGGTCCCACTCGTGCGTCTCGGTTTCATGAACAGGCTTTTGAAGCGTGACTCCGGCGTTATTAACGAGGATATCGATTTTGCCATAGGCTGTGACGCCCTCGCCGATGACCTCTCGCCACGCCGCCTCGTCGCTGACGTCATGTTTGCAAACCATCGCCTCGCCGCCGGCCTCCGTGATCGTATCGACGACAATTCTACCCTTCTCAACGTTTACATCGCTGACGACAACGTTTGCGCCTTCCTTTGCCAGCAATTTCGCGTGCGCCTCACCCATCCCCATGGCGGCGCCGGTGATCAGTGCGGTTTTTCCTTGAACCCGAGTCATTACGTTCGCCTCCACGCGAATTTCGAGAGAGAATGGTCCGCGACCGTTAGTGCATCGCCGCCATGGCGCGCCGGAAGCGTAACAGAGCGACCGTAAAGAATACGGCGCCAAGCACGGCGACAAGCAAAAGATACGGCCAGACCGTCGTAAGCCCCGCGCCGCGATACAAAATTGCCTGGGCAAAAGTGACAAAATGTGTGGACGGGGCGAAATTCATCACCCATTGCACGACTTCCGGTTGGCTATCACGCGGAGTCAAACCACCAGAAAGCATGTGCATCGGCAAAATAGTCAACATAATCAGCAGCGACAATTGCGGCATCGAACGCGCAATCGTGCCGAGAAAGACGCCCATCGATGTTGCCGAAAACAGGTACAAGACAGCGCCCGCAAGAAACAGAGGGACCGATCCCGCGATCGGAACCTGAAGGACATTTTGAACTATGACGATCAGCGCAAACGTTGCAGCAATCAGGATGACCACGCCGTTTGCCCAGCATTTCGCCACCATAATTTCCGCTGGTGTGATCGGCATCACTAATAAGTGGTCTATGGTGCCGCGCTCTCGCTCGCGAATGAGCGCGGCGCCGGTGAGAATGACGGAGAGCAATGTCACATAGTTGATAATCTGCATGACGCTGATAAACCATTCCTGGTTCAAATTCGGATTGAATGCAACGCGCGGCTCAATCGTTACGGGCAACACGTACTCGCCCTCGTCACGGTTCAGAAAATCCATGACCTCGCGTGTAATGATCGTTTGCAGATATCCGGTCCCGATGCCCGCATGGGCGACGATCGTCGCGTCGATATTAATCTGAAGCTCCGGCTGCTTGCCGGCGATAACATCAGCTTCGAAATCTTCGGGAATGACAAGTATAAACGTGTAGCGTCCCAAATCCAGATTCTCGTCAATTTCGGGGAACTCGAGTTCATCCGGCGCCATGAAATAAGGCGACATCAGGACCGAGGCGATGCGTCGTGAGAGCTGTGAACGGTCGAGATCGACAATCCCAACGGGCGCATTGCGCAATTCGAAAGAAATTCCG
>CAMYNO010000001.1 GCA_947259815.1 uncultured Parvularculaceae bacterium | reverse complement strand
TGCCTTGCCTCCGCTGGAAAAACAATTTGCCGATTTCGCCCTGTCGCAGCGCCGTTGGATGGATAGCGCAGCGCCAGCGGCGGAACTGGAGTATTGGCGAGAATATTATTCCGGCGATCTGCAGCCGCTCGAGTTGCCCATTGATCGGCCCCGTCCGAAGCTATTTTCGTATGAGGGCGCCGCAACTTATTTCGACATACCGCCGGCTATAGCGTCGGCGGCAGCGGAACTGGCGTCGCAAATTCATTGCACGCCATTCGCGATTTACATGGCCGCCTGGCAGGCGTTCCTGTCTCGCATTACGGGGCAGCGTGATCTGGTTATTGGCGTGCCGGTTCTGGGACGGAATGAAGAGTTCCTGTCTGAATTGATCGGGTGTTTCGGGAACGTAGTTGGTCCAAGACTACAAGTGGACGGCTCAGAAACATTTTCAGATCTGATCGCGCGTTCACGCGACACTTTCCTGGGTGTATTGGAGCGCCAAGCCGCGCCAATAGATTATATTTCGCGGAACCTGCGCGGCGCACTCGATATCTCGCGCACGGCGCTGTTTCAGGCGATGTTCACATACCAAAACACGTTTGAACGTCCAACGATGATTGGCGAAATTGAAATCGAACCGATAGAGATCGGGCCCGGTGGTGCTCCGACTGATATTCACCTCGAGATCACCGACTTCGGTTATTCGGCGCGTGCGACGCTGAACTATTCAACAGAAATAATAAGCCGTGAAGGCGCGGGGTATCTTTCGTCCTGCTTCCAGGCATTTCTGGAGGGCGCGGTTCTTCGACCGGATATGCCCGTCGCGGGTATTGAAGTTATTCCACCGGCGGAGCGGCGGCGTATCCTGGAGCAGTGGAACAATACGGCTACTGAATATCGCAACAATGCGCTTGCAGCTGACTTTTTTGATGACGCAGTCGCTGCAACGCCACAGGCTCCCGCTGTCAGTATGGGTGATGAGACCGCGACTTACGCACAACTGCAGGAACGCGCAAACCGTATCGCGCATTACTTGAAGGCAAAGCATATTAAAGAAGGCGATATCGTCGCTGTCTATATGGACCGGTCGATAGACATGATCGCAGGGATCCTTGGCGTCTGGAAAGCCGGTGCAGCTCTTCTGCCGATCGACCCCGGATTTCCGCACGGCCGTCTGGCCTATATGTTGGCTGACGCGCAAGCAAAAACCGTTTTAACGACCGGGCCGCTTATCGAAGAATGGCTGAGCGATGCCGCGCCGGTCATCGATCTGGAAGGCGAAGCGTCTGCGATTGGCGCCATGTCAGTGAGCGCGCCGGAAATAGATCGTAAGGCCGCATTGGCGCGCGCCTATGTGATTTATACCTCCGGGTCGACGGGAAATCCGAAGGGCGTTGAAAATTCGCATCCAGCGCTATGCAACTTCATTGAGTCGATGGTCCGTGAGCCGGGTATGAAGTCTACGGATCGTTTGCTCGCGGTGACGACGATATCATTCGACGTCATGCTTTTAGAACTATTTGTAACGCTAGCCGCCGGGGCGGAAATTGTTTTGGCGAGCAATGATGAAGCAATGGACGGTTTCGCGCTTTCGGAGATTATTGAAAAGCGCGATGTGACTGTACTGCAGGGTACGCCGGCGACCTGGCGTATTTTGCTTGAAGCGGGCTGGAGCGGCAAAAAAGACCTTAAAGGCCTTTGCGGCGGCGAAGCCATGCCGGCGACGCTTGCCGACATATTACCGACCATGATTGGTGCATTGTGGAATATGTACGGCCCGACCGAGACAACTGTTTGGTCGTCTTGCGCACGCATTAAAAACTCTGACGATATCAATGTGGGTCAGCCGATCGCCAATACACAGGTTTATATTCTGGACGAAGCTGGCGCCCCCGTACCGGCGGGTGTTGCTGGCGATCTCTGGATTGGCGGTGAAGGCGTCGCAATTGGGTATCTTGGCAAGCCCGACCTGACGGCGGAACGGTTTCGATCCAATCCTTTCTCTCCTGCAAACGGGCGAATTTATAACACCGGCGATCGGGCGCGGCGTCGCCGCGACGGAACAATCGAAATCCTTGGGCGGCTTGATGACCAAATCAAGATTCGCGGATATCGTATCGAACTTGGCGATATTGAAGCAGCCCTCGCCAAGCATCCTGCAATTGCGCAAAGCGCGGCGGCGCTGCGAACGGACAATACCGGCGAGGCGACGCTTGTTGCATACGCCGTATTCAAAGACGACCAGTCGGCGACGACCAGCGAACTGCGCCGCTTCATGCGAGAGCATGTGCCGCATTATATGACGCCGCAGTTCTTTGTGACGTTACCGGCGCTGCCTCTAACCAACAACAATAAAGTCGATCGCAAGTCGCTGCCCGCGCCTGCCGGCATTGCGACAACGACGCGCCGGGTAGCGCCGAGGACAGTACAGGAAAGGGCGCTTGCGGATATCTGGGCGGAAATTCTCAGCGCAACAGAAATTTCGGTAACGGACAATTTCTTCGAACTCGGCGGTCAATCGTTGCACGCCGCAAGAATGATAGCGCGTGCGCGCGAACATCTTGGTTTAAAACTTACACCACGTGCGGTCATTTTCGAGAGCCTAGAACAACTCGCGGGCGCAGCGTCGGCCGCCTGACGGCGTAACTTTGGGTGGCAGTAAGCTGCGTTGTGAAAGTCGAAGGAGCAGGCAATGGCGGCAACGCCATTATTTTTCGGAGAGAGTAAACGACAACTCTACGGCGTTTTCCATCACCCGGAAAAACGCAATCCACGCATGCCCGCGATTCTGATTTTCAATCCATTCGGCGAAGAGGCCATCCGGGCTTTTCGG